>CAJNCB010000004.1:0-145508 GCA_905221155.1 bacterium
CGGACCTGAGCTGTTATTTTCAACTCTTACTATTATACAGACTTTTCAAACTTTGTCAACTACTTTTTAAACTTTTTATGTTTTTTTCAAATTAAGTAAAAAGAGCCAGAATTATACTGACTCTTCTATTGATTATTAAACTTAGAAGCACGTTCTTCTCCCCACCAATATGGGATTAGTTCTGCGACTTTCACTGTCTTTCTTCTATTGTAGTCCATCATGAATTCTGCATCCTTATTTTCAGCGTTCAACTCCAAGAGAAATTCTCTGCAAGCGCCACAAGGCATACCCGAACTTCCACCATAAGGTGGTTTGTCTCGAAAGGCTAAGACTTTTTTAACCTTAGTTTGTCCCGAAAATTGGTACATATTGAAGAGTGCCGCACGCTCTGCGCAGAGATGGAATACACCACAGGTTCCCTCCATACAGAAACCTGTAAATATTTGTCCATCTTCTGCTTCTACAGCGGCAACGACATGATTAGTATAAACAAAATCAGATACTTCATGTGGATTATACAGTTTCTGTGCTTCTTCGTACATCTTTTCCCAGATGTCCATTGTTGCATCCTTCTTATTTAGAGATTTCTTTTAACATATTTTCGATATGCTGGATTGATTTTTCACGGCCTAACAAGAAGATTGTATCTGGCAATTCTGGTCCATGCATTTCACCTGAAACTGCGATACGAATAGGCATGAAAAGATTTTTTCCTTTAATACCTGTTTCTTTTTGAACAGCTTTGATTTGTGGGAAGATATTTTCTGTTACAAATTCATCATTTGTCATCGCCTCAAGTTTTGCTTTGAAGGCTTCAAGAACTGTTGGGACTGTTTCCCCCGCCATGACTTCGCGCTCTGCTTCTGTCAATTCTGGGAAATCTGAGAAGAAAAGATCTGTCAATGGGATAATCTCATCTACTGATTTCATTTGTGGTTTATAGAGCTCAACTAATTTTTCAGCCTTGTCAGTTAAACGGCCTGCTTCCTCTAAGAATGGTTTTGCCATTTCAAAGATAGTTTCTAGGTCTGCATTCTTGATATAATCATTGCTCATCCAGTCGAGTTTTTTCTGGTCAAAGGCTGCTGGAGACTTGCTCAGGCGGTTTTCATCGAAAAGTTTAATGAGTTCTTCACGAGAGAAGATTTCATCTTCGCCACCTGGGTTCCAACCAAGAAGAGCAATAAAGTTAAAGACTGCTTCTGGAAGGTAACCTTTCTTTCGATAATCTTCGATAAATTGAAGTGTATTAGTATCACGTTTAGATAACTTCTTACCAGTCTCAGAGTTGATAATCAAGGTCATGTGACCGAACTCTGGAGCTTCCCAACCAAGTGCTTCATAAACCATGAGCTGTTTTGGTGTATTAGCAATGTGGTCGTCTCCACGGATTACGTGAGAAATCTGCATATCATGATCATCAATGACAACGGCAAAGTTGTATGTTGGGTAACCATCTTTCTTTTGGATAACCCAGTCACCACCGATATTGCCACCTTCAAATTCGATATCACCTTTGACCATATCATGCCACTTGTAGATACCTGACTCATTGACAGCCAAACGAACAGTTGGGATGATCCCTGCTGCTTCACGTTCTGCGATGTAAGCTGCTTTTTCTTCTTCACTCATACCAAGGTATTCATTGATGTAGCGTGGTGTTTCGCCAGCTGCTTCTTGGCGTTCGCGTTCAGCTGCCAACTCTTCTTCTGTAACGTAAGATTTATAGGCCTTTCCTTCAGCTAGCAATTGGTCGATGTATTTTTGATACAAGTCCAAACGCTCAGACTGGCGGTAATTTTCATGTGTTTCTGGGCTTTCATCCCAATCCATACCTAACCAGCGAAGGTTTTCAAGTTGTGAACGTTCACCATCCTCGACATGACGTTTACGGTCAGTATCTTCGATACGAATGATAAAAGTTCCACCATGATGACGTGCGTAAAGGTAGTTGAACAATGCTGTACGGGCATTCCCGATGTGTAGTAGTCCTGTTGGACTTGGTGCGTAACGTACGCGAATATCTTTTGACATAGTTTCTCCTATAAAGTCTCTAGGCGTCTGCCTTTTTGCTCTCTATATTATATCACAAGTCTTGGCTGAGTCCAATTTCTATGGATAAAGAGAGTAAAAAGAGTGGACAAACCACTCTTTTCTTCTATTATAGACGTGCGTTAAGTTCTTTGCTCAATTCTTCAAATCCTGGTTTTCCAAGAAGGGCAAACATGTTACGTTTGTAAGCTTCAACACCTGGTTGGTCAAATGGGTTGATAGCATTCAAGTAACCTGAAAGAGCGATAGCCAATTCGAAGAAGTAGATTGTGTAACCAAGAGTGAAAGCGTCTTGCTCTGGAAGAGTCACGTACATGTTTGGTACATCACCATCCGTGTGGGCAAGAAGAACACCATCAGTCGCTTTTTTGTTTACAAAGTCAACATCTTTTCCTTGAAGGTAACCAAGTCCATCAAGGTCTTCTTCCAAGCTAGGGATAATCACGTTTTTACGAGGTTTGTCAACACGGACAACTGTTTCAAACATGATACGAGTTCCTTCTTGGATAAATTGACCCAATGAGTGCAAGTCAGTTGAGAAGTTGGCTGAAGTTGGGTAGATACCTTTTTGGTCTTTTCCTTCTGATTCACCAGCCAATTGTTTCCACCATTCTGAGAAGTACTGAAGTGATGGCTCATAGTTTACCAAGATTTCAGTTGCATAGCCTTTACGGTAAAGGATGTTACGAACAGCTGCATATTGGTAAGCTTCGTTTTCAGAGATTTTGTCTGAAGTGTAGTCTTTGCGAGCTGCGTTAGCACCTTCCATAAGGGCTTTAATGTCAGCTCCTGATGCAGCGATTGGAAGCAAACCAACTGCTGTCAATACTGAGAAGCGTCCACCGATGTCATCTGGAACAACAAATGTTTCCCAGCCGTTAGCGTCTGCTTCAACCTTAACAGCACCTTTTTGGCGGTCAGTTGTTGCATAGATACGTTTGTTGGCTTCTTCTTGACCGTATTTCTTAACCAAGAGTTCTTTGAAGACACGGAAAGCAATAGCTGGTTCAGTTGTTGTACCTGATTTAGAAATCACGTTTACTGAGAAATCTTTATCAGCTACGTACTCTACCAAGTCAGCAAGGTAAGTAGATGAGATTGAGTTTCCTGCGTAAAGGATTTGTGGAGCCTTGCGTTCTTCTTTTGTTTGCAAGTTTGCAAAGTGGTGGTTCAAGAAGTCGATTGCTGCTTTGGCACCAAGGTAAGATCCACCGATACCGATTACAACCAAGACATCGCTGTCTGATTTGATTTGCTCAGCAGCTTTCAAGATGCGGTCAAATTCTTCGCGGTCGTAGTTTTCAGGAAGGTCCAACCATCCCAAGAAGTCGCTACCAGCACCAGTTCCTTTACGGATCAATTCATCTGCTGCTGTTACTTGTGATTGCATGTATTCCACTTCATGTGGTGCAACAAATTTGTCTAAGACTTTTGAATAATCAAATTTAATATGTGACATGTTATTCCTCCAATATTTCTTCTTTTCTATCATAACGCTTACCTTCGTTTTTTTCAAGTTTTTTTGTCGAATTTCTCCAATTTTATCAGAATTCAAACGTTTGCGTAAAAATGCCGCATTCCAAAAATTTTGAAAAAATAAAAGAAAGAACGACTAGATGTTCCAGTCGTTACAGTTCATTCAATAAATACTCAAATAATTCTAAATTACCATTCTCTTCATTAACCAGAAACTCTGGATGCCACTGCAAACCAATAATGCGGTGCTCATCGATAGACTCAATCGCTTCGATGGTCTGGTCTCTTGGATCAATAGCAGTTACACGAAAATTAGGTGCCAAATCTTTAATACTTTGACGATGGACGGAGTTGACCTGACTTTCTTTTCCAAATAGCTTAGCCACCACGCTTCCTTCTACTGTCTCAATAGAGTGAGATGTTCCGAAAGGTAGGCCTTGCCAGTGACCTTCGATTTCTTGATTGAGCGTTCCACCAAAGGCAACATTGACAAGTTGAACACCGCGACAGATTGCCATAATTGGTTTATTCTGACGAAGCGCTTCCTTCAAGAGTGCCAATTCAAATTCGTCACGGATTAGATTGTAATCATCGCTCTCGATGGTCTTTTTCTCTCCATAAAATTGAGGATGAACATTTTGGCCTCCTGTCAAAATGAGTTTGTCAATCATTTCCACATAATCGCGTACAACTGACTCATCACCAACAGGAATGACTAAAGGGAGACCACCGACTTGACGAATGCTCTCTGCGAATCTACAAGATACAGATGAATGAATGTTTTTTCCTTCCGCGTCTACGGGACATAGATTTGCAGCAACTCCTACAACCGTTCTAGCCATGATGCCTCTCCTTTCGAATATTAACGATAGTCCTATCATATCACTCAAAATGCCTTTCGTCTAATATGTTTTTTTTAAGGCTGTGATAAATATTTTTTATGGACAAGAAAAAGCTGCCCACATAGGACAACTTCTTTCTTATTCAAAAACAAATTGATTGTGATAGAGTTCTGAGTAGAAGCCACCTAGTTTCAAGAGTTCATGGTGATTACCACGTTCAATGACTTCTCCATCTTTAAGGACAATAATCTGATCAGCATTGAGGATGGTCTTCAAACGATGGGCAATAACGAAACTGGTTCTACCTGCTACAACCGCCTCCATGGCATGCTGAATCTTGCTTTCTGTCACCGTATCTACGTTTGAAGTTGCTTCATCGAGAATGAGAACTTCTGGATCTGTCATCAGGGTTCGAGCGATAGAAATCAATTGTTTCTGGCCTGTTGAGAAGATGCTCTGGTCATCATCTATAAGAGTATCGTACTTATCAGGTAAGCTTTCGATATAGTCGTGAATGTGGGTTGCCTTGGCTGCTGCTTCAACCATTTCTTGACTAGCATCTGGCACACCAAAACGGATATTGTCTCGAATCGTTCCGCTAAACAAGACCGAATCTTGCAAGACAATCCCCACCTTGCTTCTGAGACTATCCAAGTCATAGTCACGGATGTCTTTCCCATCAAAATAAATACCACCAGCATCAACATCATAAAAGCGATTGATGAGGTTCATAATAGTCGTTTTCCCTGAACCTGTCGGACCAACAACCGCTGTCATCTGGCCTTTAGGGGCAGAAATGCTGACATCTTTCAAAATAGGTTTATCAGGCAAGTATGAAAAATCAATATGACTAATTTCAACACCTTCTTGCAACTGAGTAAAGATCGGCGCCTTCTCAGGTCGAATTTCTTCCTCTGCGTCAAACATTTCCTGAATCCGTTCAGCACCTGTAAAGGCCAACTGAAGACTTCCCCAACTAGCTGCAACTTGGATAATAGGCTGGTAGTACTGCTGTGAAAATTGGGCAAACATAACAATCAAACCTAGGGCTGTACTGGTTTCAATAGACTTATCATTCAAAAGTACAGCTGAACCAGCAAAGATGACGACGGCTGTATTAACCAGACTCATACCATTCATGACAGGGAAAAGAATTCCTGAGAACATTCTTCCTTTAAAGGTCGCCTTGCGCACGCGCTCATTTTGCTCAAGAAATCCTGCCATCATAACCTCTTGAATTCCTTGGACAATGACAGCTTTCTGACCTGAGATACTCTCGTCCATATAGGCGTTGAGTTTCCCTACCTCTTTTTGCTGGAGGTTGGTGTATTTGCGTGCCATTTTCACGATGAAAATCAGCATGAGGAAGGCAACTGGTGTGCTGGCAATGGTGATGAGGGCCAGCGTCACATTTCTCGAAAACATGACAAGAATCAGACCAATGTATAAAACAATATTGCTCATGACCTGAATCAAGCTCTCGTTAAAGGCTTGGAGGATATTATCCAAATCACTGGTAAAGCGAGACAGGATATCGCCATCTTGTCGGCAGTCAAAGAAAGAAACCGTCAAGCGAGCAAGCTTACCGAAGAGGCCTTTGCGCATCTCGTTGGTCGATTCTGCAATCACGCGCGTCATGAGACACATGTATATCACACTAGAAATAAATAAAACCCAAACCAGCAGACCAAGATTGACCATGATTCCTGATAGGCTTTGCCAAACATGTTCTGGATTGCCATTTTGATAAGCTTGAACTAAATTGGCTAGCTCTGTTACCGCTTGTCCAGAAAAGACTGGAAAGAGGGCTTGGGCAAGAGTCGCTAAAACAATCATCAGGATAACAACTACAAATGAAAGCTTATAGACTTTAAAATAATTCCAAAAAAATTGAACTGTCTTCATTTTACTCCTCCTTCCCTTTCTGTGTTTCATAGATTTCACGGTAAACAGTATTGTTGGCAACCAAGTCTGCATGCGTACCTTGACCAATCAATCGTCCTTGATCTAGAACCAAGATCTTGTCTGCATGGACAACCGAGCTAATCTTTTGCGCGATGATAATAGTTGTCGTTCCCTTCAAGTCCTTATTCAAGGCTTCTTGAACAAGGCGCTCTGACTTAGCATCCAAGGCTGAGGTCGAATCGTCAAAAATCAGAATACGTGGATTGCTGACAATCCCACGCGCAATCGACATCCTTTGTTTTTGCCCACCTGAGAAATTGGTTCCCCGTTCCTCAACTGGACTTTCAAAGGTTTTCTCCATACGATGAATGAATTCACTGGCTTGAGCAATATTGGCTGCACGCTCCATTTCAAATAGAGTAGCATCTCCCTTACCCTGTCTCAAGTTATCAGCAATCGTTCCACTAAAGAGAATGGCACGTTGGAGAACGATAGAGACAGCTTTACGCAAGGTTCCTTCACTCACTTCTCGAATATCCTTGCCTCCGATTTTGATAGACCCTTCCTGTGGGTCAAAGAGACGTGGAATTAATTGAGCCAAGGTTGATTTTCCTGCACCAGTCGCTCCAACTACGCCAACCATTTGACCAGGTTCGATAGTAAAGCTCACATCTTTCAGCATCGGTTCCTTATCCATTGGATAGGTAAAGGTCACATTTTCAAAGCTAAGACTTCCAACCAACTCTTCATCTAGGACATCCTTGAAGGTCATGGCTGGCTCTGCATCCAGAATTTCTCGAATACGACGCATAGAAATCATGGCACGACTGACAGAATTCCCCAAAAATCCAACCATGACAATGGTAAAGATAATCTGGCTTAGGTAATTGACAAAGGAAGCAATGGAGCCAACAACTGACGGATCCGACTGAACCATCCCTGCAACTAGCCAAATAGAGAGGAATACCGCCCCATAGCCGACCAACATCATAAAAGGTTCCACTACTGAAAAGGCATAACCGATGTAAAGATTTTGACCGAGAAGCTCGTCTGAAACCTCCGTAAACTTAGCAAACTGCTCTTTTTCTTGGACAAAGGACTTGACCACGCGAACGCCACGCAAATTTTCCTTTGCAATGGCATTGATGCGCTCAAGAAGGGTTTGAAACTTGGCAAAACGAGGACCCATCATCCCCATCATAACAGCAGTCAAGCCAAAAATTAAGATTACCATGAGAACAATCACCCACCACAGAGAAGGTAGGGTTTGAACCGCCAAGATAAACGAACCGATGAACAAGAGGGGGAGTCTGAAAAGAATTTGGAAGGTCATCATGACGACGTTCTGAACCTGGTTGATATCATTTGTCATGCGAACGACTAGATTTCCCGCATTAAATTGTTCAATATTGGCATAAGAAAAGGTTTGGATTTTACGAAAGGCATCCTCTCGAAGGTCAGATGAAACTCCTTGGGCAATATAGGCTGCAAGGACAACATTGAGGCCACCAGCAACCAGACCGACCACGGCCACACCAATCAACCAAGCCCCGATACTATAAATAGCTTCATATTTTCCAGCAAGTAGGGCGTCTAACACTTCCTGCAGATAACGCGGTTGCAGAAGCGAACTGGCAACCATCAAGCCTGTCATCAGGAGCGAGACCAATGCCTGCCACTTGTAGGTTTTTATTTTCTGAATCAGCATACTTTCTCCTTGAAAAATAGACAAAAGGGAGCGACAGTCCGTCAGCTCCTTCTCATTCTGTTTGTGTGATGTTATTCTAGCAAAAAAGTGGGAACTTGTCAAAGAAGTCTCCTTGATACAGCTAGAATGACAAGTAATTCATTCTTTATAATTTTTGTTTTAACTCGACCAAGACATTCATAGCCTGCATAGGTGTCATATTGTAAACATCCAGTTTAGACAATTCTGCTAGGATAGGATGCTCTTCTACCGTATCAAAGAGTGAAATCTGTTCAGTGACGGCACTTGTTTGTCTCATGGGAGCAGGACTTTCTGTCCCTTGATTCTCTAACTGAGTCAAAATCTTATCCGCCCTTGCTAAAAGGTCTGCTGGCAAGCCAGCAATCTTGGCAACATGGATACCGTAGGATTTATCAGCTGGCCCTGGTTCAATCTTATGAAGGAAGGTCACATGCCCATCCTGCTCTAAGGTTGCCACGTGAACATTGACCAAGTGTTCCAAGCTGGACTCCAGACTGGTCAACTCATGGTAGTGGGTCGCAAAGAGGGTCTTGGATCCGATATGCTCGTGAATGTATTCGATGATGGACTGAGCGAGAGCCATCCCATCATAAGTAGCGGTTCCCCGTCCCAATTCATCAAAGAGAATGAGAGAGTTCTTGGTCGCATGCGAAATGGCATTGTTAGCTTCCATCATCTCCACCATGAAGGTTGACTGACCCGAAACCAAGTCATCTGCTGCTCCGATACGGGTAAAGATTGCATCAAAAATCGGTAAATGGGCGCTTTCTGCTGGCACATAAGAACCCAACTGAGCCATAACCGCCGTCATGGCTAACTGACGCATGTAGGTTGACTTTCCGCTCATATTGGGCCCTGTAATCAGTTGAATACTGGTATCTTCTGCCATCTGAATCGTATTGGGAATATAGGTCTGAGCCCCCATAACCTTTTCAACGACAGCATGGCGCCCCTTCTGGATATCAATTCGCGAATCGTCACCAAACTCTGGTCGAATCAAATGCTGGGTTTCAGCCACAACCGCCAGACTCTGTAAGACATCAACTGTCGCAATTCCTTGGGCTAGAGCTTGTAAACGTTGGATGTACTTACTGACCTCTTCACGAATACGCATAAAAATTTCGTACTCTAGGTTAGCTGACTTCTCATGCGCCTCCAGCATATCTCCCTCGATACGGGCTAATTCTTCGGTTCCAAAACGTTCTGAGTTTTTCAGCGTCGCCTTGCGGAAAAAGTGAGCAGGCACATTTCCCAGTTGCGAATTGGTCACATGGAAATAGTAGCCATCCTTCTTATTGTAGTCAATCTTGAGCGTGCTGATACCAGAGTTTTCTCGCTCCTTAGCCTCAATTTCAGCAATCCAGCTAGTCCCTTCTCTGAGAACGCGACGGTACTTGTCTAAAGTCTCATCAAATCCAGTACGGATAATTCCCCCATCTGTAATCACATGAGGAGCTTCGGGGGCAATCGCTGCACTAATCAAGCTCTCCAACTCTGGAATGGCATCTAGTTGTGCGATCAGATAGGCTAGAGCAGGTTCCTCCATCCCTTCTAAAATCGCACGAATCCGTGGCACACTAGACAAGGTAGTCGCCAACTGCAAGAGATCCTTGGGATTGGTTTTACCAAAAGAAACACGACTAGCCAAGCGCTCAATGTCATAAACACCCTTGAGACTGTCTGTCAAATCACTACGCTCAAAGAAATGGTCGAGAAAGACCTGCACAACTTCTTGGCGTTGGACAATTCGTTCCTTATCAATCAAGGGGCGATGAATCCAAGACCGCAAGAGCCGCATACCCATAGCTGTTTTGGTTTCATCCAAAAGCCAGAAAAGACTGCCTTGCTTCTTGCCTGACCGAGCATTCTCAACCAAATCCAGACTAGCCTTGGTCGCATAATCCATCTGCAAGAAATCCTTGATTTCATAGCGGATAACAGGTTTGAGGTGGTTCAATTCCCTCATCTGGGTTCGATGGACATACTGGAGCAACTTACTAGATGCCGCTTGCTCCACAGCTGCTAATCGTGAATCCAGTAAATGAAGGTCTTCAAAGCCTTCTTTTTCATAGGAAAGTACCAGATTCATCTGACGACTAAGGATTTGTTCCTCTTCCTCAGACAAGTCATAGCCCAGCACCACTTCTCGCGCCTTGAGATTACGGATTTCCCCACAAACCAGCGTGAAATCCAAAAGACCTGTCACATAAAAGTCACCCGTCACCAGGTCCATATAAGCTAGGCCAAATTGATTGCCTTCGCGGTCTATGGCAACCAAGAAATTGTTCTGACTATCCGGCTTACTGCTATCGACCACTGTCCCTGGCGTAATGACCTGAACAACCTCTCGTTTCACAACCCCAACTGCTTGTTTAGGATCTTCCATCTGTTCAGCAATGGCTACCTTATAGCCCTGCTCAATCAAGACATCGATATACTGTTGGGCAGAATGATAGGGAACACCCGCCATAGGAATCGGATTGTCGGCATTCTTGTTGCGACTCGTTAAGGAAATTTCCAGAATCTGCGCAGCATTGACCGCATCCTCATAAAATAATTCATAAAAATCACCCATCCGAAAGAGCAAAAAAGCATCTGGATATTGCTTTTTAATATCCACATACTGTTGCATGCCGGGTGATAGCTTTTCTGTCGTCATTGTCCGTCTCTCCTTGTCAAAAATAAGTCTTGAGAGCAACTCCCAAGACCTTACTTATCTTTCATCAAATCTAGCAAACGATCTTCCATGAGTTTGGCAACGTGCTGGTCTCGACAAATGACCAATAAGGTATTGGCACCAGCAACTGTTCCTAAAATCCATTCATCCTTGTTTGCATCTACAATATTTGCCAAAACAGAGGCTTCTCCCAATTTGGTATGAAGCACCAAAGTAAACTCTGCTCTTGCAACACCTTCTAAATGATGAGACAAAAATTCCACCAAATCAATCTTTTCTGTCTCATTTGCTAGTACATAATACACCATATCATTTTTCTTGACCTTGGTCAAGCCGATTTCGCGCAAATCACGAGACAAGGTTGTCTGCGTCACAAAGACATTGTGTGCCTCCAACCGATCTTGAATTTCTTTTTGTGTACTTAATTTCTCCTCAGTAATCATTTTTTTTATTAACTGATGACGATCTCTTTTTCTCATAAAATCCTCTTATATGCATATTTATAACTAATTTTATAACTATATTATACCAAAAAAATAGGAGATTTCAAAAATTTTTTCTTCTTTCTTTAAAATTGTGATAAAATAGTAGAAAAGTCCAAAAAGGAGCTCTTAATGAATACAAAAGAATTGATTGCTAGCGAGTTGGCTAGCATCATTGATAGCCTGGACCAAGAGGCTATTTTAAATTTACTGGAAACCCCTAAAAACTCAGAAATGGGAGACATCGCTTTCCCTGCTTTTTCTCTTGCAAAAGTCGAACGTAAAGCACCTCAAATGATTGCTGCTGAACTGGCTGAAAAAATTAACAGCCAAGCCTTTGAAAAGGTTGTCGCAACAGGACCTTACGTCAACTTTTTCCTTGATAAATCTGCCATTTCTGCTCAAGTATTGCAAGCTGTTATCACTGAAAAAGAACACTATGCTGACCAACATATTGGTAAACAAGAAAATGTTGTTATCGACATGTCTAGTCCAAATATTGCTAAACCATTTTCTATCGGTCACCTGCGCTCAACTGTTATCGGAGATAGCTTATCACATATTTTCCAAAAAATCGGTTATCAAACGGTCAAGGTCAACCATTTGGGAGACTGGGGTAAACAGTTTGGGATGTTGATTGTTGCCTACAAAAAATGGGGAGACGAAGAAGCTGTAAAAGCTCATCCAATTGATGAACTCCTTAAACTCTACGTCCGCATCAATGCTGAAGCTGAAAATGACCCTAGCTTGGATGAAGAAGCACGCGAATGGTTCCGTAAACTTGAAAATGGAGACGAGGAAGCTCTTGCTCTTTGGCAATGGTTCCGTGATGAAAGTTTGGTGGAATTTAACCGCCTTTACAATGAATTGCAAGTCGAATTTGACAGCTACAATGGAGAAGCCTTCTACAACGATAAGATGGATGCAGTTGTAGACATTCTTTCTGAAAAAGGCCTTCTTGTTGAGTCAGAAGGTGCCCAAGTTGTCAATCTTGAGAAATATGGAATTGAACATCCAGCCCTCATCAAGAAATCTGATGGAGCAACTCTCTATATCACACGTGACTTGGCTGCAGCCCTTTACCGTAAAAACGAATACCAATTTGCCAAATCTATCTACGTCGTTGGTCAAGAACAATCTGCCCACTTTAAACAGCTCAAAGCCGTCTTGCAAGAGATGGGCTACGACTGGAGCGAAGACATTACTCACGTTCCTTTTGGTTTGGTTACAAAAGAAGGGAAGAAACTCTCTACTCGTAAAGGGAATGTCATCTTACTAGAGCCTACTGTTGCAGAGGCCGTTAGTCGTGCCAAGGCCCAAATCGAGGCTAAAAATCCTGAACTAGAAAACAAAGACCAGGTAGCGCATGCTGTTGGGGTTGGAGCCATTAAATTCTATGACCTCAAGACCGACCGTACAAATGGATATGATTTCGACCTAGAGGCTATGGTATCCTTCGAGGGTGAAACTGGACCTTATGTTCAATACGCCTACGCTCGTATCCAATCTATCTTGCGCAAAGCAGATTTCAAGCCAGAAACAGAGGCTAATTACAGCTTAAATGATGCTGAAAGCTGGGAAATCATCAAACTCATCCAAGATTTCCCACGTATTATCAATCGTGCGGCAGATAACTTTGAACCTTCTATCATTGCTAAATTTGCAATTAGTCTGGCTCAAGCCTTTAACAAATATTATGCACATACACGTATCCTAGACGAAAATCCTGAGCGCGACAGCCGTCTAGCCCTCAGCTACGCAACTGCAGTCGTTCTCAAAGAAGCCCTTCGCTTGCTCGGAGTAGAAGCACCAGAGAAGATGTAAATCGCCAAAGTTACTTGATTGCAAAGCAATCTAAGTAACTAACGCCAGATCCTATCAGGGATTTGGCTAGGCGCTTCACTAGTTTTAGGACATAAATATGATCGATTTATGTCCTAAAACGTCGTAATCTTAAAGTTATTGGAACTAAAGTTCCTAATTGTTAGACGCTAGCCGCTTATACGCGGACTTGTAACTATGGCGATTTGGTTAGGCGCTTCACTAATTCACCAAACCAAATAATATCGATTTGGTTTGGTTCATGTCGTAAGCTTTTAAATTGCTTGATTGTAAAGCAATCTAAGTAACTGACGTCCAATCCTATACGGGATTTGGTTTAGAGGTCTATCAAAAATCTTATCAAGTTTTGCTGACTTGTTCTGCTATTTTAGATCCACTAAATCGATTTATTCACTACTATTTCTTTATCATACAGGGAGATATCCTATGAGCCAATATGCTTATGTCCTAGTTGTAATTAGCTTGGTATTCCTTTTTCTGCTCAATAAGTACGAAAAAGAACGACTTCAAAGGCTCTACCAAGAACAACTTTTAAAGGATGAAACATTTAGAGCTGACATCAAAGAGAAAATTCAAACGACTGAAAATATCAATGATGTCATTGCTTACATCAATAAAACTTATCATCTGGGAATGTTGCTATCAAAAGACATTACAGATCAATTGAAATAAACCTAGTTATTCTTTAAGGAATATCAAAACCGAGACTGAGAGTTTATTACTTAGGCTCGGTTTTTGTATATTTTTCAAGCAACAAAGCCATCGCTCCCCAGCAATGCAAGTGCAAAATTCCCTAGAATGTGATAAAATAAAAAGAGAACTCTATCAAGGAGGAAATCATGGAAAAACAAACCGTCGCCGTCTTGGGGCCTGGTTCTTGGGGAACTGCCCTTTCACAAGTCTTAAATGACAATGGACACGAGGTACGTATTTGGGGAAATCTTCCCGAGCAAATCAATGAAATTAATACCTATCATACTAACAAGCACTACTTTAAAGATGTCGTTCTAGATGAAAATATCATTGCCTACACCGACTTAGCAGTGGCATTAAAAGATGTAGATGCGATTTTGTTTGTTGTCCCAACAAAAGTGACACGACTTGTTGCCCAACAAGTTGCAAAAACCTTAGACCATAAGGCTATCATCATGCACGCATCAAAGGGATTAGAGCCTGATAGCCATAAACGATTATCAACCATCCTTGAAGAAGAAATTCCTGAACATCTCCGCAGTGATATTGTCGTTGTTTCAGGACCTAGTCATGCAGAAGAAACCATTGTACGTGACCTGACTTTAATCACTGCTGCTTCTAAAGATTTACAAACAGCTCAATACGTTCAAGAACTCTTTAGTAATCACTACTTCCGACTTTATACCAATACGGATGTTATTGGAGTTGAAACTGCTGGTGCTCTTAAAAATATTATTGCTGTCGGTGCCGGAGCTTTACATGGTCTGGGATTTGGTGATAATGCTAAGGCAGCCATCATCGCTCGAGGCTTGGCAGAAATTACCCGCCTAGGAGTAGCACTCGGGGCTAGTCCACTAACCTATAGTGGCTTGTCTGGTGTAGGAGATTTGATCGTAACGGGAACCTCCATCCACTCTCGTAACTGGAGAGCCGGAGATGCTCTTGGTCGTGGAGAATCTCTAGCTGATATCGAAGCCAATATGGGCATGGTGATTGAAGGAATTTCAACGACTCGAGCAGCCTATGAACTAGCGCAAGAACTTGGAGTCTATATGCCCATTACACAAGCCATTTACCAAGTTATTTACCACGGAACCAATATCAAAGATGCCATTTATGACATCATGAACAATGAATTTAAAGCAGAAAATGAGTGGTCTTAACCCTCTAGAGAAAGGATTCTTATGACATCAAAAGTTAGAAAGGCAGTCATCCCTGCCGCTGGACTTGGAACTCGATTTTTACCAGCAACCAAAGCACTTGCTAAAGAAATGTTGCCAATTGTGGACAAACCAACTATCCAATTTATCGTCGAAGAAGCTCTTAAATCAGGTATCGAAGATATTCTGGTTGTCACTGGTAAATCAAAACGTTCTATTGAAGACCACTTTGACTCAAACTTTGAGCTTGAGTACAACCTCAAAGAAAAAGGCAAACATGACTTGTTAAAATTGGTAGACGAAACAACTGGCATTCGCCTTCACTTTATCCGTCAAAGCCATCCTCGTGGTCTTGGAGATGCTGTCTTACAAGCCAAAGCTTTTGTAGGGAATGAGCCCTTCGTTGTCATGCTTGGTGACGACCTAATGGATATTACAGATGACCATGCTGTACCTTTGACAAAACAATTGATGAATGATTACGAGACAACTCACGCATCAACAATTGCTGTTATGCCTGTCCCTCATGAAGACGTTTCAGCATATGGAGTTATAGCTCCTCAGGGTGAAGGGATTAATGGTCTCTACAGTGTCGAAACTTTCGTTGAAAAACCAGCTCCAGAAGAGGCTCCAAGTGATTTGGCAATCATCGGACGCTATCTGCTCACACCAGAAATTTTTGATATCCTCGAAAATCAAGCTCCCGGCGCTGGAAATGAAATCCAACTTACCGACGCTATTGATACGCTTAATAAAACACAACGTGTTTTCGCCCGTGAATTTACAGGAGCTCGTTACGACGTTGGGGATAAGTTTGGCTTTATGAAAACATCTATTGACTACGCCCTCAAGCACCCACAAGTCAAAGATGACTTGAAAGATTACCTCATCCAACTTGGAAAAGAATTAGCTGAGAAGGAATAACATAAAAAGATAAGGTTCAAAAATGCCTTATCTTTTTTCATTACACAACTATTCTTATAAACCTTCACAACCCCATTCCCTTGTAGAGAAGCAAGACTGCAAGTCCTACAAACAACACTACCGCTCCTAACCTCTGGCTGGTACTATACATCCGTCTTTCACCTCGAACTGGAAAGATAACTGCTAGAAACGCTCCACCAACTGCTCCCCCGATATGGCCTGCTAGGCTGATTCCTGGAATCAGAACACTTCCAATAATGTTAACCACAAAAAGTGTCAGATAAGATTGCCCTAGCTGTTGGATATAAGGATTACGCGTTGCATAGCGAAGAACAATAATCGCAGCAAATAGCCCATAGAGAGAAGTAGAAGCTCCTGCTGCTAAGGATTGGGGACTAAATACAAAAACGAAGAGATTGCCCATCATTCCTGATAAAAGATAGAGAAAGAAAAACTTCTTGGATCCGAAAATTTCCTCTACTTGCCTACCAAGATAATAGAGAGAAAGCATATTGACAATGAAATGTTCCCACCCAATATGAACAAAAATGGCAGAGAAGAGACGCCAAACCTGCTCAGGAAAGAGGCGAATAGCCGGCCCATACATAGCTCCAAATCGAAATAGGGTATCCGCCCTGTCAAAGTTTCCTCCTGTAGTCACCAACATTAGTAGAAACACCAAGGCCGTCACTAAGAGGAAGAAACTCGTCACAGGGTAACGCCTATCAAAGATTTCCTTCATCAATCAGAACCTCCTGAACAGGAATATCATGGTTTTTAGGGAAAAAGTCCTTAATTTGACAAGGATAAACCGTACTCAAAGTATGACCAGGAAAATGTTTCAGATAGCGGTCATAATAACCTCCGCCGTATCCAATCCGATATCCTTCCGTCGTAAAAGCCAGACCAGGAACATGAATCAAATCAATCTGAGAGGCATCCACTACTTCCAAATCTCCCTGTGGTTCCAGTAAGCCAAAGGAAGTTTTTACCAACTGCTGCGGATCATAAACTACAAAGTCCATGCGCCCCTTGGGATAGGTTTTGGGTATCAGAACCTTCTTGCCGTCCCTCAGCGCCTGCTCAATCAGTTCCTGCGTTTGAAACTCATGAGAAAAAGAAAGGTAGCTTGCGATGACCTTAGCTTCTTGGTAAAAGGGGTGTTGTAAAAGTCGCTCAGTTAAAGCTTGGTCTATAAACTGTTTTTGCTCTCGAGGTAAAGCCTTCATTTCTTGCAAGACTTGCTTACGTAATTCCGATTTCATAGACAACCCCTCTACTCTGCTGCCTTCTTTTTCAGGAAACTAGAGACCGCATCCACCCCAATAGCTAATGCTTCTTCCTTAGGACTCATCTGAGGGTGATGAAGGGCGTAGGGACTATCAATACCTAGCCAGAACATAACGCCATCAACTTTTGAAAGGAGATAACCAAAGTCTTCACCTGTCATAGCAGGCTCGATATCAATCAATTCAATTCCGTCTTTCTCTTCAAAAAAGTCCATTAGTTCACGCGCCAAGGCTGGATTGTTCTCAACAGGCAGGTAACCACCTTGTTTGAGTTCCACTTCGACTTCCATACCAAAGGCTGCTGCAACTCCTTCTGCAACTGTTTTGACCCGCTTTTGCACCAAGAGACTCATGTCCTGTGTCAAAGCCCGAATGGTTCCATGCAAAAAGGCTGTGTCTGTGATGACATTGTTGGTGGTTCCAGCTTGGAAAACTCCAAAGGTCACCACCGCTCCCTCGATTGGGTTAACATTGCGGCTGACAACTGACTGCACCTGGGTCACAAAGTAACTAGCCGCCACCAAGGCGTCATTTGCTTCATGCGGAAAGGCTGCATGTCCTCCTTTGCCTTTGAAACGAATCTTCACCTCGCAAGTTCCTGCAAAGAGTGTATGAGTATTAGTCGCAATCTGGCCGACTTTCAAATCTGGCCGAACATGAAGGCCATAAAATTGATCTGGTAGCCAATCACCAAAAGCGCCATCCTCATACATGAGCATGCCACCAGCTTCATTTTCTTCAGCAGGTTGAAACAGAAAGAGCAGATTGTTCTTTGGTTGCTCTTCAAGGGCACGCTCTAGACAGCCCAAGGCAATAGTCATGTGGAAATCATGGCCACAAGCATGCATGCGACCTTGGTGTTGGGAAGAAAAAGATAGTCCTGTTTGTTCGACGATAGGCAGGCCATCAATATCTGTCCGCCAACCAATGGTACGCTCTGGCTGACTTCCCTGTAAGTAAACTAAAATACCTGTCCGCCACGTACGAACTTGCACAAAGTCCTTGTCCGCAATCAATTTCTCAATCACATCCAGCAGATAAGCCTGTGTCTTGAACTCCTCCAAGCCAATCTCTGGAATCTGGTGCAAATCTCGTCTAGTCTGAATCAAATCTAACATCTATCTATCCTCCGATATAGCAGAAAGAGGCTGGAAGAAGGGTTCCGCCTCTTTATTACTTTTACAATTATAAGGTACGAAGCGCATCCTCTAGCGCTGTTTTTTGTTGGGTTTGGGCATCAATCTCTTTGATAATACGAGCTGGAACACCTGCTACTACCACATTTTCTGGGACATCTTGGGTAACAATTGCTCCTGCTGCGACAACTGAACCACTACCAATTTGGACTCCTTCGATAACCACTGCGTTGGCACCGATGAGAACATTGTCTCCAACACGAACTGGTTCTGCGCTAGCTGGCTCAATCACACCTGCCAAAACTGCACCTGCACCAACGTGGCTGTTTTTCCCAACGATAGCACGACCACCAAGGATAGCACCCATATCAATCATGGTCCCTGCGCCGATTTCAGCACCGATATTGATGACTGCTCCCATCATGATAACAGCATTGTCACCAATTTCAACCTGATCACGGATAATAGCACCTGGCTCGATACGAGCGTTGATAGCACGTTTGTCTAGCAAGGGAACTGCAGAATTGCGAGCGTCTTGCTCAACAACATAGTCTTGATTTTCTACCAAACCATCGAGAAGCGGAGCCACATCTTTCCAGTCTCCAAATAGGACATTTCCTAGTTTAACAACAGAGCTAGGTACAGCAGTTGCGAGTTGTCCCTCAAAGGTTACTTTCACACTGGTTTTCTTTTCAGCATTGGCGATAAATTGAATAATTTCTTGTGCGTTCATTTTTGTAGCAGTCATAGGCGCCTCCTAGTTCATTTTAATGATACCTATTCTACCAAAAAAGGCCTCAAATTTGAAGCCTTTTTGTTTGTTTTTAGGTATGATTTTTAGGGATGTGAGATAAAACGTGCTGTCGGTAAAAGCAAGCCCCTACCGATACAACCTAAAAACACTCTTCACAACTATCTCCCCGTGTTTTATTGACTATTCTAGTATAGCACACTTTTAGAATTAAGAAAAGACTTTTTATTTACTTTCTTTCGCTTCTTCTATTGATAAGAAAATCATAGGCAAAATAATCAAGGCCATAGCTAGAAGAAGGGACCAATCCACTACCAAGCCTAAAAATAAAACACTCAAAAGGGCAGAAGAGAGAGGTTCACTGGCACTGATAACAGAAACCACTAAAGGAGAAACCAAGGACACTGCCTTCATGGAAATGAAAAAAGCAAAAGCCGTCCCAAAGAAAGCGATAATGAGACAAATCAAGATACTCCAAATATCAAGAGTAAAGGAAAGCTGATAAACCGGCGAGAGAACATTGCTAAATAGACCTGCCAAAATCATCCCCCACCCAACTGTGGGAACAAAACCGTATCTCTTTGCGAAAGGTTGAGGTAAGATAACATTAAACATGACCCCCATGGCACTCAGCAAACCTGTTATAAGAGCTAGCGGTGTCATGGATAACTGAGAGAGATCCCCTTTTGTCGCCATCAGGCAAACGCCCAGCATGGCAATCAAAACATAAAAAATAGCACTTTTTGACGCTCGTTTTTTATAAATTAAGCGATTGTAAAAGAGGATAAAGACAGGGCTAATAAACTGTAAAATTGTTGCTGTCGCTGCATTTGAGTATTCTACGCAGAGGTAGAAAAAATACTGAACTGAAAAAATCCCCAAAATAGCATAGGCCAAAAAGGGCAGGTAATTTTTCTTATCTCGCCAAATATCTATCACTTGCGATTTTAATTGCATTGCAGACCAAATGAGCACAAGACTCCCTGCCAGTGTCAAACGCATAGAGGTAATCCAGCCAGAGGACACTTGATAATGAGTAAAGAAATATTCTCCTAGAATCCCACAGATTCCCCATATTAAGCCCGATAGGAGCGAATAAATAGTTCCTTTAACAATCTTTTTCTGATACTGATTCATACCTTTATTGTAACACGAAAGGAAAAAAGAAAAAAGTGGCAATCAATACCACTTTCCTATCTTCTACTAGTTGATTGTGTTGATGATGAATTTGATGTACTGCTAGAACTACTACTTGAGCTACTACTTGAACTTGGTGTAGATGAGAAACTACCAATAATACTTGACCAAGCGTTTTGGTAATCTGCTTCACTTCCTCCAATAGCAAAGTGATAGCTTGTTGTAGGAGCTCCCGCCTTATTAGCCCAATAGCTCGTTACAGTAGGACCTGACAGATCAACTGTTTTTCCATTAACGGATACTTTACCTGGCTTCTGTCCTGTAGATCTGAGGACCTGAGATTGGGTCACACTAGAATCAAGATTAAAGCGTTCATTGCCCCAAACACCTGGTTCGGCCTGTTGGATAGCATTGACCAAGTAAGCCATATATTTGGCATTTCGATAATGCCCAGCCCCCTTAGCCATTGGGCGGTTGTCGTCATGCCCTAGCCAACCACCTAGAGTCAATCTTGGCGTCGAAAGCATGAGCCACATGTTTTCATCTTCATTGGTTGTACCAGTCTTACCAATCCAGTCTGCACGAGCTAAGCTTGAATTGATAGAAGCCAAATCCGTTTGGAAACTTGAAGTGATTCGAGAGGAAATCACCTCACGAAGCAAACTCTGCATAATTGTTGCCGTTGCCTTCGAGTACACTTGAACTGGCTTGTCTTGGAATTCATAGATTACTCTACCATCAGATGATTCAATCTTCGAAATCACATGTTTCTGATGGTAGACACCGTTATTGGCAATTGTTTGATAACCATTGGTATGCTGGGCGACTGTGACTTCAATACCACCGCCCATAGGCAGACTTTCGATACCGTACTCTGGAATCTCGTAACCCATTTTCTCCATGTAACCCTTGACATCAACCCCCTTCTCACGAAGCATGCGATAGGTCCAATAGGCTGGGATATTCCACGAATAGTTCAGGGCTTCACCCAGGGTCATCATGCCTGTACCTGGACTATTTACATACATGATAGGATTGCCATTAGAGAATTTTGTCGGATAATTGGACAAGATACTAGCGCTTCCCATCAAACCTTGGTCAATGGCAATACCGTAGGCCAACAAAGGCTTGGTTGTAGAGGCTGGCGAGCGCTTAGTGTCAAAGGCGTGATTGTTTTGGTTAGTCTGGTAATTACGACCACCAACAAAGCCTAGAACAGCCCCCGTTTTATTGTCCATCAAAACATTCCCTACTTCAGGCTGCCCAGTCGAATCATCTACTAAACGACCGTAGTTAGCAACTGCGTTTTGCATGGCGGTATGGATTTTTTTATTAATCGTTGTCGTGATTTTGTAGCCGCCGTTACTTAGTTCCTGCTCAGCTCGCTCATGATAGGCCTTTTGAATCGACTCGTTTTTCAACTCTTGGCTAGAGACATTGTCCTGTTGAACTAAATAATCATACATGCGGTCTGTCGCTTCAGCCATAGCCGTAAAGTAAAGGTAATCTCTCGAAACAGCATTGACAGTTCCTGATGGCAAGAAGTCTTGTTTGATATTATAATTCTTGTACTGGTCGTATTCTTCCTGAGTCAGAGCACCCGTACGGTACATGTTGTAGAGAACATCCTTAGCCCGCTTCAAACCAAGTTCTAAGTCTTCATCACTCTTTAACTCTCCAGTATTTTCATAAGGAGAATAAGTAATCGGACTCTGTGGCAAACCTGCTAGGAAGGCAGCTTGAGGAATACTCAACTTGTTGGCATCGATACCGAAAATCCCTTCAGCAGCTTGCTGGGCACCTGCAATATTCTGCCCTTTATGATTTCGACCAAAGGGAGCAACATTGAGATAAGTCGTCAAGATTTCATCCTTGCTCATGCTGCGTTCCAAGGCAAGGGCATCGACAATTTCTGTAGCCTTACGAGCCAAGGTCGGAGCATCTCCGACCACTTGTTGTTTGATTAACTGTTGGGTCAAGGTCGAGCCCCCGCTAGATGAGCCTAAACCTGCAAAGGTTCCCAAAGTCGCCCGAATCACAGCTTTTGGAACAACCCCGTTATGTTCAAGAAAATGTTCATCCTCAGTTGCAACGATAGCCTTTTTGAGATTGTCTGATATTTCCTCAGATGAAACAGAAGTTCGCAGTAGGTCACTCTCGATAGAAGCAATGACACTCCCATCTGCATAAACAATTTCTGAGATGGAAGAAATATTTTTAACCTGCTTGACCAAGTCCTCCGCTCGGGGAACCTTAGCCTTGTCAAACAAAGCAACTCCATAACCAAGAGCTACACCAGCACCAAAAAGCCCACCGATAAAGCCTAGAATAAAGAGAGTATTCAAAATTCCCTTGATAGCAACTAAAATGCTACCTAGGATAGCCAGAACTTTCCCACCTGTCCCATCCGACTGCTTCTCTTCTGAGACTTTCTCTGATTTTTTATGATTTATTTTTGATTTTACTAGCTGGAAAAATTCCAGCATTTTTGTTTTTAATTCATTCAATTGGTTTTGCATGGATTCCCTCACTCTATCTATTATACCATAAAAGGGAAACTTTCAATAAAATAGCCACTTTCTTCCCTATTCTACTAGGCTATTGCCCAAGTTTGTGATACAATAGGTAGAAACAATATTTTTAAAAAGGAGAAAAGACACATGCACATTTTTGATGAGCTAAAAGAGCGTGGTTTGATTTTTCAAACGACTGATGAAGAAGCTTTGCGTAAAGCCCTAGAAGAAGGTCAAGTTTCTTATTATACTGGCTACGATCCAACTGCTGACAGCCTTCACCTAGGCCACCTTGTCGCAATCTTGACAAGTCGTCGCTTGCAGCTAGCAGGTCACAAACCTTATGCGCTCGTTGGCGGTGCTACAGGTCTCATCGGAGATCCGTCCTTCAAAGATGCTGAACGTAGTCTCCAAACAAAAGACACAGTAGATGGCTGGGTCAAGTCTATCCAAGGACAACTTTCTCGTTTTCTTGACTTTGAAAATGGTGAAAATAAAGCTGTCATGGTCAACAACTACGACTGGTTTGGCAGCATCAGCTTCATTGACTTCCTCCGTGATATCGGAAAATACTTTACTGTCAACTACATGATGAGTAAGGAGTCTGTTAAAAAACGGATTGAAACTGGAATTTCTTACACTGAGTTTGCTTACCAAATCATGCAAGGGTACGACTTCTTTGTCCTTAACCAAGACCACAATGTCACTCTTCAAATCGGTGGTTCTGACCAGTGGGGAAATATGACAGCTGGTACCGAATTACTTCGTCGTAAGGCTGATAAGACTGGCCACGTTATCACTGTTCCACTGATTACCGATGCAACTGGTAAGAAATTTGGTAAATCAGAAGGAAACGCAGTCTGGCTCAATCCTGAAAAGACTTCTCCATACGAAATGTACCAATTCTGGATGAACGTTATGGACGCTGACGCTGTTCGCTTCTTGAAAATCTTTACTTTCTTGTCACTTGATGAGATTGAAGACATCCGCAAACAGTTTGAAGCAGCTCCACACGAACGCTTGGCTCAAAAAGTCTTGGCTCGTGAAGTCGTTACACTTGTTCACGGCGAAGAAGCCTACAAAGAAGCCCTCAACATCACTGAGCAACTCTTTGCAGGAAACATCAAAAACCTTTCTGTCAAAGAGCTCAAACAAGGACTTCGCGGAGTGCCAAACTACCAAATTCAAGCAGATGAAAACCACAATATCGTAGAACTGCTCGTTTCATCTGGTGTGGTTAACTCAAAACGCCAAGCCCGTGAAGACGTCCAAAACGGAGCTATCTACGTCAACGGTGACCGCATCCAAGACCTTGACTATGTCTTGAGTGACGCAGATAAGTTAGAGAATGAGCTGACTGTTATCCGTCGTGGAAAGAAAAAATATTTTGTATTGACTTACTAAACTATTCAATATTTATCTATAAACAAAGGAGTTACCCTCGAGAAAGGTAACTCCTTTTTGCTGTGAATAGTCCCCACCTATCCCTTAATAGACAGGCTACGCAGTACAATACGTAAGGTTGTTAGATTATGTAAGATAGAGAGATTTGAAGGACTGAGCCAATTAAATAATCCAAAGCCAATCAAACTACTATTTACGACAACGGTATCTTGAATATTCTTCTTGATGAGTGTTTGCAAAGATGATGATAGCCAATCCAACTCTTGGAAGAAATCCAAACGATTATCTAACAATAAGATATCGCTCATCTGCTTAGAAATATCTGCACTCTCATTCATCACCACACCGATATCTGATAGGGTTAGAGCAGCTGAGTCATTCAACCCATCCCCAACCATCAAGATAGTGTGACCTGCTTTCTGTAGTTCCTCTACTAACTCAAATTTCCCATCAGGTTTCAAGTCTGTATAGACCTGATCAAAGGGCAAATCTTTGACTAATTCCTCTGTCCTAACCAGGGTGTCCCCTGTTGCTAGAATCAATTTTTTCCCTTGTGCCTTCAGTTTCTCCAAGGCTGCTTTTGCTTCTTTTCTCAAAGGAGTATGAATGCAGAACATTCCAATCAATTCATTCTGATAAGCCAAAAATAAGAGATTGTAGTGACTCTTGTACTCTTCAATTAAAGCATTTTGTTCTGAACTGATATGAATTTGCTCATCCTGCATCAAAACATAATTCCCAATAAGAACTGGTTGCCCATCTATATGAGATTTAATCCCCTTGCTTGCGATATATTGGAGTTTCCCATGCATTTCCTCATGTTCAATCCCCTCTATCTCAGCTTGCTTGACGATGGCATTAGCAATAGGATGATAAATGTGTTCCTCAAGACAGGCACTGATTCTGAGAATATCTTCCTCACTATAGTCCCCAAAAGGTAACACCTTTTCAACTATAGGATAACTAGTTGTGATTGTTCCCGTCTTATCAAACAAGAAAGTATCTACTTCCAGATATTTCTCCAGAACATCTCCATCCTTAATCACCATTTCACGGTTCAACCCCTCCTTGATAGCTGTCAAATAAGCTACAGGAGTAGAGATTTTCAAAGCGCAGGAGAAATCGACCAATAGGAAAGAAATAGCCTTAGAAAAAGAACCTGTTAATAGGTAAGTCAGCCCAGCCCCCAAGAAATTATATTTGACGACCTTGTCCGCCATTTTGATGAAATAGCGTTGTTTCGTTTTCTTGTTTTCTTCAGATTTCTTCATCAACTCAATCAGTTGTAAAATCCGGCTGTTCATCTGATTATCGGTTACACGAATGCGCAACTCTCCAGTTTCTAATACTGTATTTGCACAAACCAAATCAGACTCTCTTTTTTCAACTGGAAAACTCTCTCCCGTCAAGGAACTTTCGTTGACCATACCTAAACCTGAAACTACTTGTCCATCAAACAGAATTTCATTTCCTTGAGATAGGACCAAGACATCTCCTATTTGAACATCGGAACTCTTGATACTAACAACCGTATCGCCCTGTACTAGGAATACATCGCTCTCTTTTGCAAGAAGGCTTTGTTCTAAATCTGTTGCAGTTTTTTTCAAGGACCACTGATCTAAATGATTCCCCAAATCAAGCATAAACATGATATTGCTAGCCGTCTTAGATTGGTTCATAAACAAGGACAATAAAATCGCCGAACAGTCCAGAACCTCCATCGTTAGTTCCTTACGCGCTAGTGTTTGATAAGCTTCTCTAATATAGCCAAAAGCCTGATAACAAGTCCATATATAGCGAATAGGATACGGCACAAAACTACGAAAAAGTATACGCTTAATCGCTGCACCTGAAACAATAGAATAAGCACTCTCTTCTCTACGAATGGGAAGAGTCATCAACTCAGAAACTTTCCCTTTATCAATTCTTTTTAAAAAGGCTTCTGCATTATCTAATACAGAAAAGCCTTCTTTTATACGTAGAGTAAAGTGCTGTTGATCCATGTAAAACTGGATAGACTCAATCCCCTTTTCATCTCTCGCCAAGGAACGAAGATAGTCTTGAATATCCAAGGTGAGTGAAAAAGAAGATGATAGTCGGATATGTTGGTATCCTCTATGTAGCACTTTAAAAGACATATTATTCTCCTATAAGGCTATCTAATTGCTCTTCTTTTTTCTCTTGCTCGTACAAATATTTAGCATCTTGCAAGACATCGTCTCCATGTTGCTTCACGACAGAAACAGATGCATCTAGCTCGTCTTTCAACTTGTAAGCCTTAGCCAAAGCTTTAGAATAACCTTTTTTAGCTTCCTTACTTGCTAAGATTTTCAAGCCAAGGGTACCAAATGCGACACCACCCAAAAAGAGTGATGATTTTTTCGCAACTTTTGCGACGCGTAATACTTCTTTTAACATACTTATTTCCTCCTTATCATTATTATATAGCAATTTAGATATAAAAGCAATTTCATTCCATAAATTGGAGAATTAGTTTTATTTCTACTGAATCACCCATCTACTTATTCCTAAAGTTGCTTTCATTTGCCTCTTTTGATACACTTAAACTATGAATACAAATCTCAAACCTAAACTTCAGCGCTTCGCTTCTGCGACTGCCTTTGCCTGTCCTATCTGTCGAGAAAATCTGACTCTGCTAGAGACTAGTTTCAAGTGTTACAACCGTCATTCTTTTGACTTGGCGAAATTCGGCTATGTCAATCTAGCCCCTCAAATCAAACAATCTGCTAACTACGACAAGGAAAATTTTCAAAACCGTCAACAAATCCTAGAAGCTGGCTTTTATCAGGCTATTCTAGAGGTCGTCTCTGATTTACTTTCAAACTCAAAAAATGCTAAAACAATTTTAGATATCGGTTGTGGCGAAGGATTCTATTCTCGCAAACTCCAAGAAAGTCATCCTGACAAAACCTTCTATGCCTTTGATATTTCCAAAGATTCCGTCCAAATCGCTGCCAAGAGTGAACCAAACTGGGCAGTCAACTGGTTCGTTGGCGACTTAGCTCGTCTTCCTATAAAAGACGCCAGCATGGATATCTTACTTGATATCTTTTCCCCTGCCAATTACGGAGAATTTCATCGCGTTTTATCCAAAGACGGTATCTTGATAAAGGTTATTCCAACTAAAAATCACCTCAAGGAAATCCGTCAGAAGGTACAAGACCAGCTGACAAACAAGGACTATTCCAACCAAGATATCAAAAATCATTTCCAAGAACACTTTACCATCCTATCTAGTCAAACTGCCTCTCTGACTAAGACTATCACAGCAGAGCAGCTCCAAGCCCTACTCAGCATGACTCCATTACTCTTTCACGTTGACCAGACCAAGATTGACTGGAGCCAACTGACAGAGATTACTATTGAGGCTGAGGTTATGGTTGGGAAAGCAAACTAAACTAGAGTTCGCAAAGGTAGAAAACTTACTGAAAATCCTCAATATTACGAAAACGCATAAGAACAAGTACACAAAAACCCTAATCTTATGCGTTTTGTTATAGTTTCCATACATATTAAGTGGAAATAGTTGAAATCAGTTCTTTTAATAACCATTGAATACCATATACTACATTTACCCCAAATATGATATAGGCCGTATAAATCAAGTATTTCGATTTCTCCCGCCTCAAAGAATAGATCTTGTACAAGATAAACAAATTTAAAATAATAAATAATAGAGACAAAATCTTCCCCCAAAAATCAATCATAAAAGTAGGCAGTCAAGCATAGTCCTAATCTTTATTTTCGATTCGAAATAAAAAACTTATCAATAAATAGCAAGTGAAATAAGGCAAGTGTAATTCCCGATAAGCACCCATGATAAGAGATTTCTTGATGGGTAAGGGGGTAAAGATTACTATTACCCGCCAAGAGGCATGTTAAAATAACAAATAGAATCCAAAATAAATCAGTCCATTTATATTTTGAAAAATATTTTTTCCACATAAAAACACCTTCTTTCCTACAATCATATTATAATACTTTGTGTAAGCGAATACAAGGGATATGAGGTAATCAACTAAGAAGAAACATGAGGTTGAAGACAGTAAAAATCAGCATTTAAAGCCTTCACTGTATCTAGGACCTCCCTATTTTTAGACAAAATTGCCCCAAATCCACAGCATTTAAAAAAGCGAATTTCAATCGAAATTCGCTTCATAGGAAAGTGTATTAGTATAAATCTTGTATCTTATACTCAATGAAAATCAAAGAGCAAACTAGGAAGCTAGCCGCAGGCTGTACTTGAGTACGGCAAGGCAACGCTGACGTGGTTTGAATTTGATTTTCGAAGAGTATTAGTTCAAGTGCCAGATATCTTCATTATACTGAGCGATTGTACGGTCAGATGAGAAGAATCCTGCTTTAGAAATGTTAACGATAACTTTATCCAACCATGCGTCACGGTCTTCGTAGTCAGCCAACATTTGCTCTTTCACTTTGATGTAATCTTCTAAGTCAAGAAGAGTCATGAACCAGTCTTTGTTGATCAATTCATTGTAAAGACGTTCCAAGCGTTCTTTGTTTCCAGCTGCAAGAACTGCATCGCTAACGATGAAGTCAACCAATGGTTTGATAGCTTCACGAGCGTAGAATTCGCTTGATTTGTAAGCTGCTTTTTCGTAAAGGTCGATAACAGTTTCTGAATCTTCACCAAAGATGTAGATATTTTCGTCTCCAACCAACTCAGCGATTTCCACGTTAGCACCGTCCATAGTACCAAGAGTCAAAGCTCCGTTCAACATGAATTTCATGTTACCAGTACCTGAAGCTTCTTTAGAAGCAAGTGAGATTTGTTCTGAGATATCACATGCTGGGATAAGGAAGCTTGCTGCAGTAACGTTGTAGTTTTCAACCATAACAACTTGCAAGTGTGGAGCTACTGCTGGATCGTTAGCAATAACTTCTGACATGCAAAGGATCAAGTGGATGATGTCTTGAGCGATTGTGTAGGCTGGAGCTGCTTTACCACCAAAGAAGATTGTAATTGGACGAGCAGGGATGTTACCAGCTTTGATATCAAGGTATTTGTGGATCACGTACAAAGCGTTCATTTGTTGGCGTTTGTACTCGTGAAGACGTTTGATTTGGATATCAAAGATAGAGTTTGTATTGATTTCCACACCTTGGTGTTCTTTCAAGTGACGAGCCAATTTACGTTTGTTGTGAGCTTTGATGCTTTCCAATTTTTCTTTGACAGCTGCTTTGTCTTCATAAGACAAGAGTTTTTCAAGCTCATCTGCTTCATGGTGCCAACCTTCTCCAATAATCTCATCCAAGTAGTGAGACAGTCTTGGGTTGGCATGCATGAGCCAACGACGGAAAGTGATACCGTTTGTTTTGTTGTTGAATTTTTCTGGGTAAAGGTCGTAGAAGGCTTTCAACTCAGAGTTCTTCAAGATTTCAGTGTGGAGTGCTGCTACCCCGTTAACACTGTATCCATAGTGGATATCCATGTGAGCCATGTGAACACGTCCGCTCTCATCGATAATTTGAACAGCTGGATCTTTGTATTCTGCTTTCACGCGACGGTCCAATTCTTCGATGATTGGTACCAAGTGAGGAACCACTTCTTGCAAGAATTCAAGAGGCCATTTTTCAAGGGCTTCAGCAAGGATTGTGTGGTTAGTGTAGGCAGTCATGCTACGAACGATTGAGATTGCTTCGTCAAGTTCGATACCACGAGCAGTCAAAAGACGGATCAATTCAGGAATAACCATTGATGGGTGAGTATCATTGATTTGTACAACTGCGTAGTCAGCAAGGTCATGCAAATTGCTTCCTTTTTCGATTGCTTCGTCGATGATCAATTGCGCACCGTTTGAAACCATGAAGTATTGTTGGAAGATACGGAGCAATTCACCTTGACGGTCACTATCATCTGGGTAAAGGAAAAGAGTCAAGTTGCGAGCGATATCTGTCTTGTCAAAGTTGATACCGTCTTTAATGATAGAAGAATCAACAGAATCCAAGTCAAACAAACGCAAGCGGTTCTTCGTTTCTGTCTTGTAACCAGGTACATCGATATCGTAAAGAGTTGATGTCAATGTGAAGTGAGCAAATGGCACTTGGTAGCTACGGCTTGAGCGAACCAACCAGTTTTGCTCTGTCAACCATGCATTTGGAATTGTTTCTTGTTGGTTATTTTTAAGAACTTGTTGGAATAGACCAAAGTGGTAGTTAAGACCAACACCGTCACCGTTCAAACCAAGAGTAGCAATTGAGTCGATAAAGCAGGCAGCCAAACGTCCCAAACCACCATTACCAAGAGATGGTTCCAATTCAACTTCTTCAACTTCGATCAAGTCTTTACCTGCAGCTGCAAGTTCTTTTTTGACATCGTCGTAAAGACCAAGGTTGATCAAGTTGTTTGACAAAAGTTTACCAATCAAGAACTCAGCTGAGATGTAGTAAACTTTTTTCTTACCAGTGTTAACTGGTTTTTTGCTACTTGCAAGCTTGCTGTAGTTAAGAAGAGCCAGGTAAAGCTCTTCATTGCTACATTCTGCAATGGTTTTATTGTAACGATTTTGTACAAATTCTTGTAGTGATAACATGTTTAAGGTGTCTCCTGATATTGTATTATTTCTTTAATTCTACCAAATTTTCATTGATTCGGCGATAAATTGTTGTCAAGTCAAGCAAGCCTTCCTCGACAGCTGGTGTCAATTGATCTTCAGTCATACGCCAAGACCAGTTTCCACCAAGGGTAGATGGGAAGTTCATACGAGCTGCCTCATCCAATTCTAGCAAATCTTGCATAGTGGCAATTGCCATGAAGCTAACTGATGAAAAGACTGTACGAAGCATAGCATGTGGCACTGTTTCGTATTCTTTACGGTTCGTGTAGCGAGCCATGTACTCACGAGTCGCATCATCGATCTCGTTACGGTACCAACCAAGGACCGTGTTGTTATCGTGTGTTCCTGTGTACATAACTGAGTTAGCAGGTGCCAAGTGTGGGCTATCGATACTTTCGTCTTCTGGATTGAAAGCAAATTGAAGAATCTTCATTCCTGGGAAGCCAGTACGTTCACGCAACTCGATAACTTCATCTGTCATGAAACCAAGGTCTTCTGCGATGATGTTTAGCTCACCAAGTTCTTCCTTAACGGCTGCAAAAAGCTTGTAGCCAGGACCTTTGACCCATTCACCAGGTGCTGCTGTATCAGAACCAGCAGGGATTTCCCAGTAAGATTCGAAACCACGGAAGTGGTCGATACGAACGATGTCGTAGATTTTAAAGCTTTCACGCAAGCGTTCAATCCACCATTTGTAGCCGTCTTTGTCCATTGCTTCCCAGTCATAGATTGGGTTACCCCAAAGCTGACCAGTTGCAGAAAATTCATCTGGTGGGCATCCTGCGATGCAAGTAGCCTTACCGTTGACATCTGTCTTGAAGAGATGTGGATTTGCCCACATATCGCTTGAATCTTCCGCTACGTAGATTGGCATATCTCCAACGATTTCGATGTGGTTGTCGTTAGCGTAAGCTTTCAATTTCAACCATTGTTGGAAGAAGAAGTATTGAGTCACACGGTGGTAAACCAACTTGTCTGCCAATTGCTCACGGTAGCTTTCAAGTGCTGAAGCTTTACGAGCACGAGCATCTGCATCTGGCCATTCAGTCCAAGCAAGATTATCAAAATGCTCTTTGATAGCCATATACTCTGCAAAGAGTTCAAGCCACGATTGGTTGTCTTGAGCAAATTTCTCAAAATCTTTAACATCTCCTACTTCCAAAAAACGTTTTACCGCTTTTTCTAAAAGAGGACGACGTGCATAGTAGATTTTCGCATAATCAACTTCAGATGCATCGCTACCAAAGTCAACCCCTTCAAGGTCACTTGCTTGCAACAAGCCTTGTTCCACCAAGATATCTAAATCGATAAAATGAGTGTTCCCTGCGAAGGCTGAGAAAGATTGGTAAGGAGAGTCTCCGTAACTAGTTGTTCCTAATGGAAGGATTTGCCAGTAACGTTGTTTTGTGCGAACCAAGAAATCAACGAAGTCGTAAGCACTTTGGCCAAATGATCCGATTCCGTATGCTCCTGGAAGAGAAGAAATGTGCATCAACACACCACTTTGACGTTTTTTCATAATAAGCACCTCATGTGTTTATAGTTAGATATTACATTTTTATGAACGCAAACGTTTGCGCTATTACTAGTATAGCTCATTTTCTTGATAAATGCAAGCGGTTCTAAATAACTTTTTTGATTATTTTTTAGAATTTTTTTCTTCTTACTCGTATATATATTCTTTCAGGAAGCAAACAAAATAGGAATAAGGGTTTCACTTATCTTATTAAGCAAAAATAAAGTGAGAATCCTCTCTACTTTCCATTTGTAAATTAGGCAATCGTTTTCTCAACTTTTTTTAAAATTTAAAATAAAAGCATTTTTTTGATTTTCTACTATTATAAACAAATAAAACGCTTACTCTTTTCGTGAATTTTTTTTAAAATTTTTACAAAAAACACTTGCAACCGCTTTCCGATTGTGCTATACTAGTCCCATAAAGGAAAACGTTTGCGTTTCCTCATTATAAAATTTGTTATTCTTTAGGAGGAATACACTATGTCATCTAAATTCATGAAGAGCGCTGCTGTGCTTGGAACTGTTACACTTGCTAGCTTGCTTTTGGTAGCTTGCGGAAGCAAATCTGCTGATAAGGCTGCTGATTCTGGTTCATCTGAAGCGAAAGAACTCACTGTATATGTAGACGAGGGATATAAGAGCTATATTGAAGAAGTTGCTAAAGCTTATGAAAAAGATTCTGGAGTAAAAGTTACTATTAAAACTGGTGATGCTCTAGGAGGCCTTGATAAACTTTCACTTGATAACCAATCTGGTGATGTCCCTGACATTATGATGGCTCCATACGACCGTGTAGGTAGCCTCGGTACTGACGGACAACTTTCAGAAGTGAAATTGAGCGATAGCGCTAAAACAGATGATAAAACTAAATCTCTTGTAACAGCTGCTGACGGTAAAGTTTACGGTGCTCCAGCCGTTATCGAGTCACTCGTTATGTACTACAACAAAGACTTGATAAAAGAAGCTCCAAAAACTTTTGCTGACTTAGAAAACCTTGCTAAAGATAGCAAATATGCCTTCGCTGGTGAAGACGGCAAAACTACTGCCTTCCTAGCTGACTGGACAAACTTCTACTATGCATACGGACTTCTTGCTGGTAACGGTGCTTACGTATTCGGACAAAACGGTAAAGACGCTAAAGACATCGGTCTTGCAAACGAAGGTTCAATTACAGGTATCAACTACGCTAAATCTTGGTATGAAAAATGGCCTAAAGGTATGCAAGATACAGAAGGTGCTGGAAACTTGATCCAAACTCATTTCCAAGAAGGTAAAACAGCTGCTATCATCGACGGACCTTGGAAAGCCCAAGCCTTCAAAGATGCTAAAGTAAACTACGGTGTTGCGACTATCCCAACTCTTCCAAACGGTAAAGAATATGCTGCATTCGGTGGTGGTAAAGCTTGGGTCATCCCTCAAGCTACTAAGAACCTTGAGGCTTCTCAAAAATTTGTAGACTTCCTTGTTTCAACTGAACAACAAAAAGTATTATACGATAAAACTAACGAAATCCCAGCTAACACTGAGGCTCGTTCATACGCTGAAGGTAAAAACGATGAGTTGACAACAGCTGTTATCAAACAGTTCAAGAACGCTCAACCAATGCCAAACATCTCTCAAATGTCTGCAGTTTGGGATCCAGCGAAAAATATGCTCTTCGATGCTGTAAGTGGTAAGAAAGATGCGAAAACAGCTGCTAACGATGCTGTAACATTGATCAAAGAAACAATCAAACAAAAATTTGGTGAATAAAAAAATTTGTTCAAGGGGGGTGGAATTCAAATCCCCCTTTGAATTTATCAATAGAAAACATATATAATTTAGGTTTTAACTAGAAACCAGTATCCTATGAAAGGAGTTATTATGGAAAAGCAACAACCTAGTAAAGCAGCCCTGCTGTCTATCATTCCTGGGTTAGGACAGATTTACAATAAACAAAAAGCCAAAGGTTTTATCTTCCTTGGTGTAACCCTTGTATTTGTCCTCTACTTCCTAGCACTTGCAGCCCCTGAATTGAGCAATCTTATCACTCTTGGTGACAAACCAGGTCGTGATAATTCCCTCTTTATGCTGATTCGTGGTGCCTTCCATTTAATCTTTGTAGTCGTTTATGTACTCTTTTATTTCGCAAATATCAAAGATGCACATACAACTGCTAAACACATTAACAATGGCATACCAGTAGCACTTACTTTTAAAGAAATGGTCAAAGGAATCTATGAAAATGGCTTCCCTTACCTCTTGATCATTCCATCTTATGTTGCCATGACTTTTGCGATTATCTTCCCAGTTATCGTAACCTTGATGATTGCCTTTACCAACTACGACTTCCAACACTTGCCACCAAACAAATTGTTGGACTGGGTTGGTCTAACTAACTTCACAAACATCTGGAGCTTGAGTACCTTCCGTTCAGCCTTTGGTGCCGTTCTTTCTTGGACTATCATTTGGGCTTTATCTGCCTCAACTTTACAGATCGTGATTGGTATCTTCACAGCTATCATTGCTAACCAACCATTTATCAAAGGAAAACGTATCTTCGGTGTTATTTTCCTTCTTCCTTGGGCTGTCCCAGCCTTCATCACTATCTTGACATTCTCAAACATGTTTAACGATAGTGTCGGAGCTATCAACACTCAAGTATTGCCAATCTTCGCTAAATTCCTTCCTTTCCTTGATGGTGCTCTTATTCCTTGGAAAACAGATCCAACTTGGACAAAAATTGCCTTGATTATGATGCAGGGTTGGCTTGGATTCCCGTATATCTACGTTTTGACCTTGGGTATCTTGCAATCTATTCCTAACGACCTTTACGAAGCAGCTTATATTGACGGTGCTAATGCTTGGCAAAAATTCCGCAACATCACTTTCCCAATGATCTTGGCTGTTGCTGCACCTACTTTGATTAGCCAATACACCTTCAACTTTAACAACTTCTCTATCATGTACCTCTTCAATGGTGGAGGTCCTGGTAGTGTCGGAGGGGGAGCTGGTTCAACCGATATCTTGATCTCATGGATCTACCGTTTGACAACAGGTACATCTCCTCAATACTCAATGGCGGCAGCTGTTACCTTGATTATCTCTATCATTGTCATCTCAATCTCTATGATCGCATTCAAGAAACTACACGCATTTGATATGGAGGACGTCTAAGATGAATAACTCAATTAAACTCAAACGTAGACTGACTCAAACCCTTACTTACCTCTACTTGATTGGTCTCTCAATCGTGATTATTTATCCACTATTGATTACCATCATGTCAGCCTTTAAAGCAGGTAACGTCGCAGCCTTTAAACTCGATACTAACATCAACTTCAATTTTGATAACTTTAAAGGACTCTTTACTGAAACCCTATACGGTACATGGTATCTCAATACCTTGATCATCGCCTTGGTTACCATGGCGGTTCAAACAAGTATCATCGTACTTGCTGGTTATGCCTACAGCCGTTACAACTTCTTGGCTCGTAAACAAAGTTTGGTCTTCTTCTTGATTATCCAAATGGTGCCAACCATGGCCGCTTTGACAGCCTTCTTCGTTATGGCGCTTATGTTGAACGCCCTTAACCACAGCTGGTTCCTCATCTTCCTATACGTTGGTGGTGGTATCCCGATGAATGCTTGGCTCATGAAAGGCTACTTTGATACAGTGCCAATGTCTCTAGACGAATCAGCAAAACTAGACGGTGCAGGACACTTCCGCCGCTTCTGGCAAATTGTTCTTCCACTGGTTCGCCCAATGGTTGCCGTACAAGCTCTCTGGGCCTTCATGGGACCTTTCGGGGACTACATCCTCTCTAGTTTCTTGCTTCGTGAGAAAGAATACTTCACTGTTGCCGTTGGTCTCCAAACCTTCGTCAACAATGCGAAGAACTTGAAGATTGCCTACTTCTCAGCAGGTGCTATCCTCATCGCCCTTCCAATCAGTATTCTCTTCTTCTTCCTACAAAAGAACTTTGTTTCAGGACTTACAAGTGGTGGCGACAAGGGATAATATATCCCCGCCACCCTTTTTCATTTTGTACTTCTCTTCAAACCTCGTCAGCTTTATCTGCAACCTCAAAGCTGTGCTTTGAGCAACCTGCGGCTAGCTTCCTAGTTTGCTCTTTGATTTTCATTGAGTATTAGCGATTGCTACTGTATATAATATCCTTGTAGCAAGCAATTTGTCTCCTAGACTTGAAATAAAGCACATTTCTCTATATAATAATACTCATATAGAAAACACCTTTTAGAAAGATACCTATGCTTCCATATCCATTTTCCTATTTTTCAAGTATTTGGGGATTTCGTAAGCCCCTGTCCAAACGTTTCGGACTCAACTGGTTTCAGCTTCTCTTTACCAGTATCTTCCTTATCAGCTTGTCTATGGTACCCATTGCCATCCAAAATAGCTCCCAGGAGACTTATCCACTAGAAACCTTTATCGATAATGTCTATGAACCATTGACAGATAAGGTTGTACAGGATCTCTCTGAACACGCTAGAATTGTTGATGGCAAATTAACTTATACAGGAACAGCTAGTCACGCGCCTTCTATTGTGATCGGTCCAAGTCAAAGCAAGGAATTACCTAAGGACTTGCAACTGCATTTTGATACGAATGAGCTCGTCATCAGCAAGGAAAGTAAAGAACTGACCCGTGTCTCTTACCGAGCGATTCAGACTGAGAGTTTCAAAAACAAAGACAGCTTGACCCAAGCTATTTCTAAAGACTGGTACCAGCAAAATCGTGTCTATATCAGTCTCTTCCTAGTTCTCGGTGCTAGCTTCCTCTTTGGTTTGAATTTCTTTATCGTCTCTCTAGGAGCGAGTCTTCTTCTTTATATCACTAAGAAATCACGCCTCTTTTCATTTAGGACCTTTAAAGAGTGCTACCATTTTATCTTGAACTGTTTAGGATTACCTACTCTGATTACGCTTATTTTGGGATTGTTTGGCCAAAATATGTCAAACCTCATCACTGTACAAAACATTCTTTTTGTTCTGTATCTGGTTACTATCTTTTATAAAACGCATTTCCGTGATCCAGATTACCATAAATAGGAGATTTTTATGCCCGTTACGATTAAAGACGTGGCCAAGGCTGCTGGTGTTTCGCCTTCAACCGTAACCCGTGTTATTCAAAACAAATCAACCATTAGCGACGAAACAAAAAAACGTGTTCGCAAGGCTATGAAGGAGCTCAATTACCACCCCAACCTCAACGCTCGTAGTTTGGTAAGCAGTTATACCCAAGTTATCGGCTTGGTCCTTCCTGACGACTCAGACGCCTTCTATCAAAATCCTTTCTTCCCATCTGTCCTCCGTGGTATCGCCCAAGTCGCTTCTGAAAACCACTATGCTATTCAGATTGCAACAGGTAAAGATGAAAAAGAGCGCCTTAAAGCTATTTCACAGATGGTTTACGGTAAACGTGTGGATGGTTTAATCTTCCTTTATGCCGAAGAGGAGGATCCCTTGGTCAAGCTGGTCGCTGATGAGCAGTTCCCCTTCCTCATCCTAGGAAAATCCATTTCACCCTTTATCCCTCTTGTCGATAATGACAATGTCCAAGCTGGTTTTGATGCAACCGAATATTTCATCAAAAAAGGCTGCAAACGAATTGCCTTCATTGGAGGGACTAAGCGACTCTTCGTAACGCAAGACCGTTTAACAGGCTATGAGTCAGCACTCAAGCAATACAAACTGCCTCTTGATGACAATCTGACCTACTTTGCAAATGAATTTCTAGAGGAAAAAGGGTACCAATTTAGTAAACTCCTCTTTCAGCATGACCCGCAGATTGATGCTATCATTACAACCGATAGTCTCCTAGCCGAAGGGGTCTGTGACTATATTGCTAAGCACCAACTGGATGTCCCTGTTCTCAGCTTTGACTCGGTCAATCCCAAGCTCAACTTGGCGGCCTATGTCGATATCAATAGCTTAGAACTTGGTCGTGTTTCTCTTGAAACTATCCTCCAGATTATCAACGATGCTAAAAGCAATAAGCAAATTTGTTATCGTCAGTTAATTGCCCATAAAATTATCGAAAAATAAAAACCAGCTCGCGCTGGTTTTTTAGTTACTAATTTTCTGTTTCAACGAATCGTCCCAGAATATGAACATTCTCAGATACAGAGACAAAGGCACCTGGATCCACCTGTTTCATAATCTGTTTAAATTCATTAAACTCTGCACGTGTAATGACAGTGATTAAAACTGCCTTTCTTTCGTGATTATAGGTTCCTTCTGCATCGTGGATCATGGTTGCTCCGCGGTGCAATTTTTTATGTATTTTTTCAATAACCTTGTCTGGATGATTGGTCACAATCATGGCCTGCATGCGTTTTTGCTTGGTAAAGACAGCGTCTGTCACACGGCTAGAGACAAAGATGGTAATCATAGAGTAGAGAGCGTATTTCCAACCAAAGGTCAAGCCTGCTATCAGCATGATAGTTCCATTTACCAAAAAAGAAATACTACCGACATTCTTACCTGTTTTCTTGCGAATGGTCAGGCTGACGATATCCGTCCCTCCACTGGAGATATTATTTCGAAGAGCAAAACCAATCCCCAAGCCCATGACAACACCTCCAAAAAGGGCATTGATAATAGGATCCTCAGTCAAGGTCGCCACAGGTACAAACTGGATAAAGAAAGAACTCATAGACACCGTGATAAAGGTAAAGACGGTGAACTTATGGCCAATCTGATACCAAGCCAAGACCATCAAAGGAAAATTAATGGCGTAAAAGGTCAGCGAAATCGGGATATGAAAACCAAACCAGTGATTACTCAAGGCAGAGATAATCTGTGCCAGACCTGTCGCACCACTCGAATACACATGACCTGGTTGGAAAAAGAAATTGACCGCTACTGCTGATAAAAAACCATAGACCAGAGAAGCCGAAATCTTCTCATCGTATTTTTCACGAGAGATGCTTTGTAAGACACGTAAAATTTTTATCTGATGAGCAAAGCGGCGCAGATAATAGCGCCACCGCTTAATTCGTTTTGCTTGTTTCATCTTCTTCTACTTGTAAGCTGAGTTCCTCTAGTTGTTTGAGAGCTACTGTTGAAGGAGCTTGTGACATTGGGTCACTTGCCTTGTTGTTCTTAGGAAAGGCAATGACTTCACGGATATTTTCTTCTCCAGCAAGCAACATAACAAAACGGTCAAGTCCGATAGCCAAACCACCATGTGGCGGGAAACCATAGTCCATGGCTTCAAGAAGGAAACCAAACTGGTCATTTGCTTCTTCAGCTGAGAAACCAAGAGCCTTGAACATGCGTTCTTGAAGGTCTTTTTGGTTGATACGAAGGCTACCACCACCAAGCTCATAACCGTTCAAGACGATATCGTAAGCAATGGCACGAACCTTAGCCAAATCACCTTCTAATTCGTGAGCAGTCTCTTCCTGTGGAAGTGTGAATGGATGGTGGGCGCTCATGTAACGACCTTCTTCTTCAGACCATTCAAACATTGGCCAGTCAACCACCCAAAGGAAGTTAAATTTATCGTTATCAATCAAACCAAGCTCTTTTGCAATACGTCCACGAAGGGCACCGAGCGTTGCATTAGCCACTTCAAGCATATCTGCCACAAAGAGAACCAAATCCTTATCTTCAAGCGCAAGTGCTGCTGTCAATTCTGCTTGGATACTAGTCAAGAATTTAGCAACTGGTCCATTTAATTCTCCATCAACAACCTTGACCCAAGCAAGACCTTTGGCACCGTACTGTTTGGCTACTTCAGTCATCTTGTCGATGTCTTTACGTGAATAGTTGTCCGCAGCGCCTTTGACTACAATGGCTTTAACAGCAGGTGCTTCTGAAAAGACTTTGAAGTCTACACCTTTGACCACTTCTGTCAAGTCCTGAAGCAACATGTCAAAACGAGTATCTGGCTTGTCAGAACCGTAAAGAGCCATAGCGTCATCGTATTTCATACGAGGGAATGGAAGAGTTACCTCAATTCCTTTTGTTTCCTTCATCACGCGCGCAATCAAGCCTTCTGTGATATCTTGGATTTCTTGCTCAGTAAGGAAAGACGTTTCCAAGTCGACCTGGGTAAACTCAGGCTGGCGGTCACCACGCAAGTCCTCATCACGGAAACATTTTACGATTTGGTAGTAACGGTCAAAACCAGCATTCATCAAGAGCTGTTTCGTGATTTGTGGACTTTGAGGAAGAGCGTAAAAATGCCCTCTATTAACACGAGATGGCACCAAATAGTCACGCGCCCCTTCTGGCGTTGACTTAGAAAGGAATGGTGTCTCCACGTCGATAAATTCCAACTCATCCAAGTAATTTCGGATAGAGTGGGTCACCTTAGCACGAAGTTTAAGATTTTCCAGCATCTCTGGACGGCGAAGGTCAAGATAACGGTAACGCAAACGTGTATCGTCATTGGCCTCAATGCCATCCTTAATCTCAAACGGGGTTGTTTTAGCTGTATTAAGCACTGTCAGAGCTGTCACGTTTAACTCAACTGCACCAGTTGGTAACTTATCATTAGCTTGCTCACGCGTAGCGACCTGTCCAGTCACCTCGATAACAAATTCGCTACGAAGGCTTTCAGCTGTTGCCATAACCTCTGCAGACACTTTTTCAGGATTGATAACCAACTGCATGATTCCTTCACGGTCACGAAGGTCGATAAAGATCAAACCACCAAGGTCACGACGACGGCCAACCCATCCTTTCAAGGTTATTTCTTGTCCGATGTGTTCCTCACGAACACGACCAGCATACATACTACGTTTCATTGTTTCTCTCCTCTTTTATTCTGTTACTATTTTACCATAAAAGCGCAGGCTCTTCATGAAAATCATCAGAAAAGTTTGCCAGTCTTTAAAAATCAAGTGAAGACTCTAAAAATTGACGCCCATACAAAAATCCGATGAAGTTCACCGGACTCTTTTATTTTGAATTTTTGCCTGCTTTACGCTTTTCAGCAATTTCAGCTGCCTTTCGAGGCAAGACAATCTCCGTTGTATAAGCTGTCCCAAAGCGCAAGACACCAGCAATAGGGGCAAAGACAACTGCTAGATAGTTGTAGAAGAAATCGCCCTTAAAGGCATAAGCTAGCGCTCCAATGATGAAAAATAGAACGACTGCTTGAATCACTGCTAATAAAATTACTCGTTTCATGTGACCTCCTGACTCTATTATAGCATGAGAATCATCAAAAAGCTGACTAAATTATTCAAAGCGTGGAGAGAAATACTGTAGACCAGACCTTTTCTGCTAATATAAGCCAAGCCCAAGCTAAAACCAAGGCTAAAATAGACAAAAAATTGTTGCACATCACCTGGGAAATGAGTCAAGGCAAACAGAATACTGGATACCAGAAGAAAAATCAGAGTTTGTTTACTATTGTCCTGCTTAGGAAAGAGGTAGCGTGCTAACATCCCTCTAAAGATAAGTTCTTCCGTCAAAGGAGCAAAAATAACGACCGCAAAGAAGGAGAAGAGTGGTTGAGACAAGGTCAAGTCTATCGCTATTTGCTGATTTACTGAAGGATCATTTGGCAAGAAAAACTGGACAACCAGAGATAAGAACCAAACCAAGGCAGGAAGCCAAATAAATCGGTTAAAGCCGCTCTTCTCAATATGAACAGGAGCTTTCTGATACCATTTGTAAATACCGTACACATAAACTCCAGCCAAGGCCACATAGAGTAGGGTAACAGCATAGGGTGAAGCGCCTAAGGCAAGCGAAGTAGTCGCGAGCCCCTGAATGAAGCCATAGATGAATAAAAAGGATAGAACAGCTAGAAGAAACCAGCCGAGGTTTTTAAGTAATTTCATAAAGGTCTCCTATCTTGCTTTATAGCTGTTTTTCAATACAAAGAGGTTTGCTATTCCTAATACAAGTACCCAAGCAAGTAACATACCAATATTAGAAAAAGATATTTCCCCACCTTTTTTATTTAAAAGATTTACAATTGGACCAACAAAAGAGTAATCTAACACTTTCTGAGCCGTATCATTTTGAAGAGCAATCATAGGTAAAAAAGAGACGATAAACACAGGAAAGATACTATAGACTTGCGCTTTAGATTGAGTATCTGACACCGCACCGATTAGAAGGTTGAGAAAAATAACACTAATAGTTGCTAGGAGCAAATAGATAGCATAGGCAAATAAATAACCAGATACATCTACTTTAAGATAGATGGGAAGTACAATCATAGCAACCAACATTATCAAAATAGGGAGAACGAGCATACTGAAAGTATATTCTGTTGCTGTCACACCACTTAGAATGAGTGATTTGAGATTTCGTTTTTCCTTATCTTCTGCCATCATAATCGATACCATATAACCACTTCCCATGCTCAAGACCATCGTCAAGCTAGCAGATAGTAAAAATAGGCTCAATTGTCCATTCTTATTTGAAAGTTCATTATATAAAACAGCAATACCAAAAGGTATCAATAAAGTCGCCAACAAAGTTGAATTATTAATAAGAACTTGTAATCTTAACCATAGTAGGGCATTTAATTTTCTAAACATCTAACTTTTCTCCTGTCAATCTGATAAAGATTTCTTCTAGTGTCGGCTCACAAGAGTGAACCATCATCAAATCTGTCGTATCTAAATGTGGCAATTCTTCAAATGGAACTATCTGTTCTCGTCCATCATTATAAACCACACGTACTTTCTTATCCACATGGTACTTCTGGATAATATCTTGCGGACTTCCATACTCTATTAAGTTCCCCTTATTCAAAAGAGATAAGCGATCACAAAGCAGAGTTGCTTCATTCATATCATGCGTGGTCAGAAAGATAGTTGTCCCCGCCTGCTTTAATTCTTGGAGTAGGGTATGAATCATCTTAGATGTTGTAGGGTCTAAGCCACTGGTTGGCTCATCTAGAAAGAGAATCTTAGGAGCATTAAGAAGGGCACGAGCCAAGAACATTCGTTGTTTCATTCCTGTAGATAGTTTTTCTGCGACGATGTCTTTAGCATCTGCCAATCCAACCTGTTGGAGCACCTGATTTACTCTATCTGACTTGAGACCATATAACTTAGCATAGATGAGAAGATTTTTATAAAGACTTATCTTTTCATAAAAACCACTTCCATCACTAACAATACCGATTTGTTCCAAATCATTTGAGGTTAAATCTTGAGAATTCTTGCCTAACAAAACTGTTTTACCTTGATCTGCAGCCAACTGACCTGTCAAGACATTGATCATGGTTGTTTTACCTGAGCCAGAAGGGCCAAGAAAACCAAAGATTTCACCTTCCTTAATCTCAAAAGAAATCTGATGAAGAGCTTTCTTGCTCCCAAAACTTTTGCTTACATTTTCAACACGAATCATAGAAACTCCTTTATTTGAAATAACGTTTCACCATAGGTAACTGCATCACATTGATATAAATATGGATTGCTCCTACAAGCAAGAAGGCTAGTAACTGAATCTCTCCTGTCAAGACAGAAATGAAAAAAAGAAAAATATATAAGACTGGTAAGACATACTGATTTAATTGGAATAAAATCCGAAAACTCTGTTCCAAATTAGCCTGACGCTCCCCTTCATCGTAAGAATTAATATAGTTCAAGATATCCTTTGGTGTAGAGAAAAGAGCCAAATCAAACTGACGAACAATCGCAATTGTTTTAGAAAGATATTTTTGACTCTGCAAGAACAGCACTAATGCCAAAAAGGAAAGGGAAAATGTTATACGACTTACATCGAGTACAATTACTTCACTACCTGAGATGACAAGAGCCAATAAAATCGCTACACTTGTAATATTAGAAGTAATGGTTCCAAACTCGAGATTACGATACATCTGCACATAATAGGTTTCATTCAGATCATCATCTATTTCCTCTTGATACAAGGAGTGAAATTTTCTGCTTTTCTTTAAGAAATTGAACGTCAAAAGAATACCAACAAAACCTAATAGTAAACCAATAGCTGATATCCAGGGTAGCAAGACTTTTACATCTAACATAATTCCATGGGGTTCGGCACCAGCCTTCAACATATCTACAAATATGTACAAGAAAGCTCCCGAGACAACAGACATCAAAAATAACAACAATCCACGTTTCTTTTTCATATTCATTCTCCTTTTTCACTTGCTAAATTGTTTGCTTTCTTTTCAATCCAGTCAATTACTGGTATGAGGGCAAAATAGGCCCAAACAAATTGGTTACTTTGATAGGGACTAAACCAGCCTAAGTCTATCCCAATCAATAGAAATACGCTGACTAATAGAGCTACGACAACTACATAATAGATCACTTTATACTTGTTCATCACTCATCCTCCTCTAAGCGAAATACCGATTCGACTGTTTCGTTGAAAATTTGAGATATTTTCAGGGCAATGATAATGGACGGGGTGTATTCGTCCCGTTCTAGTAGGCTAATAGTCTGCCTGGAAACCCCTGCTAGCTTAGCCAGTTCGGTTTGGTTGAGACCATCGCGAGCTCGAAGCTCTTTTAGACGATTTTTAAGCATTCCTTTCTCCTTTTCTCTTAACTTGCTTACATTGTAACACATCTTTTTCTTTTTGACAAGTATATTTGTCAAAAAGTTTATGATTTTTGTCATTTTGCAAAAGAAAAAGGTCAGAGTAGTTTTCTGACCAGTTTTTCTGTTATTAAAACCCTAGTTTTTCAAAGATTTCTGAGAAGTTTTGGCTGATAGTATCAAGCGCAACTTCCACTTCTTCTCGGGTTTGATTGTTCTTGACCGTCACTTGTCCGCTTTCGACTTCACTCTCTCCTAGGGTGATGAGGGTCTTAGCCGCAAAGACATCGGCTGATTTGAACTGAGCTTTGAGTTTACGGTTGAGGTAATCACGCTCTGCTTTGAAACCTTGTTGGCGAAGAGCTTGGACTAGTTCTAGGGCTTTTACATTTGCTCCTTGACCCAAGACTGCGATATAGACATCCAGTGCGTTTTCGATAGGGAGAGTTACACCTTGCTTTTCAAGGATGAGAAGCAGGCGCTCTACACCAAGTCCAAAACCAAAGCCAGCAGTTTCAGGGCCACCAAAGTAAGCAACCAAACCATCGTAGCGACCACCCGCACAGACTGTCAAGTCATTGCCCTCAATCTCAGTGATAAACTCGAAAATGGTGTGGTTGTAGTAGTCCAGACCACGCACCATATTGGTATCGATGATATAGTCTACTCCAAGATTTTCCAACATCTGACGCACAGCATCAAAATGAGCTTGGCTTTCTTCATCAAGGAAATCCAAGATAGAAGGTGCATTCTCCACTGCTACCTTGTCTTCTTTTTCCTTAGAGTCCAAGACACGGAGAGGATTTTCCTCCAAGCGACGTTGGCTATCCTTAGACAAGGTCTCCTTGAGCGGTGTCAAATAGTCAATTAAAGCCTGACGGTAGGCCGCACGGCTCTCAGGATTTCCAAGAGTGTTGAGGTGCAATTTGACACCTTGGATACCGATTTCTTTCAAGAAATGGGCTGCCATCGCGATGGTTTCCACATCTGTAGCTGGATTGCTAGAGCCAAAGCACTCAACCCCAATCTGGTGGAACTGGCGTAAACGCCCTGCTTGTGGACGCTCATAACGGAACATAGGGCCCATGTAGTAGAACTTACTTGGCTTTTGCACTTCTGGGGCGAAGAGTTTATTTTCCACATATGAACGGACAACGGGTGCAGTTCCTTCTGGACGGAGGGTGATATGGCGGTCACCCTTGTCATAGAAATCGTACATTTCCTTGGTTACGATATCCGTTGTATCTCCGACAGAGCGACTGATGACCTCGTAATGCTCAAAAATAGGCGTGCGCACTTCTGCATAGTTATAGCGCTTGAAAATCTCACGGGCAAAGCCCTCAACGTACTGCCATTTGGCAGACTCAGCAGGTAAAATATCCTGCGTTCCTTTTGGTTTTTGTAATTTCATAGGGAATCCTCTTTAAACTTAATAGTCTTATTTTACCATAAATAAAGGGATTAAAACAGTAAGAAAAAAATTAGGATTTAGATGTCATTTTTAAGATTAAGGATTGTCATAAGAATAGCCAGCAAGGAAAGACCAACAAATAGCATCCAAGTCAACTGTATATTCCATACGGCAACAAGTGAAAAACAAGCTGTTCCCACAGGTATGGATAGGGTAAACAATAAACCTAAAAAATTACTGGTACGAGCCAGAACCTCTGGAGCTAGATTTTTCATGAGCATGGCACTAATCTTTGGTTGAACTTTACCAGACACATACAGAGTTGAACAGAGAAATAGTAAACCAAGTACGACTTGATTGAATAAATTAGCTAGACCAACTAGACTGAGTCCTACGGTCACCCACATCATCAATCTAGGCAGGGACTGCTTCCCAAAATAATCATTGCCCGTAAGGCTACTGATGATGATTGCTAACAAAGCACAGAATTGACTGATAAATAATGCCTCTGTGTAAGAAAAGTCCAAAAGAGAATGGATCAAAAAGAAGATGTTATAGATGCTTCCTAAAGCGCCACCCAAGGCATTGATAAGCAAGACAGCAAAGAGCATAAAACCAAAGTTTTTCTGTCCACTTTTAAGAAAAACGAGACGTAAATTTCGATAAATCGTTAGGAACTGGTCTTTGATAGGAAGCTTCTCATTTTTTAGTGATTCACCATCAGGAGATGAAATTGACAGGCTCAATTTGCTTCTTCCTAAAAAGAGAACAGAAGCTGATACGAGGAAAAAACAGGCATTGATTCCCGCAACGAGAGAAAAATTGTTGACCGATAGACCTAAGAGCCAGACTCCAAAAGCTTGACCACCAATAGCTGAAATATAGGTGATGAATTGGGAAAAAGAATAAGCCTCCATCAAATCATCTTCAGCTACTTTTTCCTTAATAAGAGGCATGCGCAAACCACCTGCAAAATCACTGATAACATCACTAATGACATTGATCAAACACAGGCTAGAAAAAGCAAAGAGACTAGCTTGCTGGACAACTAGGGCTGCTAAAAAAAATAAAACCGCCTGAAACAAACCGCTATAGACCATCCATTTGACCTTGTCCCTTGTGTAATCTGCCCGAATTCCTACAAAAACTGTAAAGAGAGTCGGAAGAATCATGATAATATTCGCCATAGCAACAGCAAAGGAGGCTTGTGGCAAGGTCGATGCATAGACAATAAAGACCAGGTTAAAAATTGAAGCACCAAAAGCATTGAAGAAGCGTGACAAAGTCAAGAGTCGATAAGCTTGATTTCTAAACAATAATTTCATAGGTAATCTCCCTTCTTGTTCAAATACTCAATGAAAATCAAAGAGCAAACTAGGAAGCTAGCCGAAGGCTGTACTTGAGTACGGCAAGGTGAAGCTGACGTGGTTTGAATTTGATTTTCGAAGAGTATAAGTTCTATATGAAGTATGACTACAGTATAGCACTTAGAAATTGAAAGGGAAAACTTTTGAATATATGCAACACACAAAATAAGCAAAAAAACGATAGAACTTCTTTGATAACCTGAGAGAGGTCAAGAGTTCTATCGCTTCAAATTTCAAATTATTTTCTTGGTTTGCAGATATTCAACAATCGATCGTTTTTCGATAGTATTCGGCGGATTTGTTACAACCAAGCATCTCAAAAATATGGACAGCATCTTCCATCTTTTTCTGACCTTCCTTGACTCTACCCTGCTTGCTATCAAGAAGACCTTCAGCCCACAAATAGACAATTCGGAAATAGGTCTCATTTTCCTTGTAGAAATGCTCTTTGATGACACGTTTAAAATAAGAGGCATTGGTAAATTTTCCACACTCAATACTGGCTAAAAAACCATTCAATAGCATGGTGTGAAAAAGGTTTCGATTACCAGACATTTCCATTAGAAAATCAGATTTGCGGACCATTTCTCGTACATATCTAGTAAAAAGAGAAACAGATAAGAACGGAGAACTGACTGAGAACAAATTGAGTTCATAGATTCCCCAAATCTCGGTAGAAAACAAGTAGTCATGAAGGACTTTCCCTTCCTCTGCCGTTAACTCTACCGTATCATCCATGCTCTTCATATAAGACTTGATAAGAATGGCATTTAGAATATGTTTCTGTTTGTTTTGAGAATGGGCATGCTTTTGATACTCCCTGCGATACAAGTCCTCAAGCGGAGCTATATTCTTTGGATCCAAGACATCTATGATTTCTTTTCTCAACTCAGAATCTGTATCATACTGAAACCCTCTCGCCAGAAAGAGGATTTCCTCCACACTGGCAGATATATTTTCTAGGGCAAATAGAAACTTTTCCACCGAAAGCTCACTCTGACCTGTTTCAAAGCGAGATAACATAGACGGCGAAAATTGTCCCCCAGTTGCTTGTCTCAGCGAGATATTTCTTGACTCTCTTAATTGTCTAAAGACTTTTCCAATCTGCTCCATAGACTTCCCCTTAATTCTGCGTTTTCTTTATATTATCATATTTTTTCAGAAAATTCATCAAAAACTTGCCAAATTGTCAGAATTATGAGAAAATAGAGGATATTTATCATGTGGAGGGACTGCAATGAGAGACGATATCAAAATCAATGACCGTGCTTTGGCCTTACAAGACCAAATTATCGAAAAACTAGAGAAGGTTTTTGATACAGATGTGGAATTGGATGTTTACAATCTAGGACTGATTTATGAAATCAATCTGGACGAAACGGGTCTCTGCAAGATTGTTATGACCTTCACTGACACCGCCTGCGATTGTGCAGAAAGTTTGCCTATCGAAATCGTTGCAGGTCTGAAACAAATCGAGGGTATCGAAGATGTCAAGGTTGAAGTTACCTGGTCGCCTGCCTGGAAAATCACACGAATCAGTCGCTACGGACGCATTGCCCTTGGACTGCCACCTCGTTAATACTCTTCAAAAATCTCTTCAAACCACGTCAGCTTTATCTCCAACCTCAAAGCTGTGCTTTGAGCAACCTGCGCCTAGCTTTCTAGTTTGCTCTTTGATTTTTATTGAGTATAAGCGGGCAAATCACTTTTGAAGATGAAAAGAAGCAAGCCGAAAATGGCTTGCTTTTTGAGTTTATTTTTTACCTGACTTGTCCATATTCCAGAAGTCTGTCACGGCTCCACGTGAAGCAGATGATACGATATGGGCATATTTACCAAGGACACCACGGCTGTAAAGTGGTGGCAAGGTTGTTTCTGCCTTGCGTTTTTCAAGTTCTTCTTGGGATACGGCCATGGAAATTTCTTTGGTATCTTGGTCAACCGTAACGATATCGCCTGTACGAAGGTAAGCAATCGGTCCACCATCCTGAGCTTCAGGGGCGATATGTCCGACAACCAGACCATAAGTACCACCAGAGAAACGACCATCCGTCAAGAGGGCAACCTTGTCTCCTTGACCTTTACCAACGATCATGGATGAAAGTGACAGCATCTCAGGCATACCAGGACCACCCTTAGGTCCAACGAAACGAACAACGACAACATCGCCATCAACGATTTCATCTGTCAGAACGGCCTGGATCGCATCTTCTTCTGAGTCAAATACCTTAGCTGGTCCAACGTGACGGCGCACTTTCACACCTGATACTTTGGCAACCGCTCCATCAGGGGCAAGGTTCCCGTTCAAGATGATAAGTGGACCATCTGCACGTTTTGGATTTTCAAGTGGCATGATGACTTTTTGACCTGGTTTGAGGTCTGCAAAATCAGCCAAGTTCTCAGCAACAGTCTTACCAGTACATGTAATGCGGTCTCCATGAAGGAATCCATTTGCCAAGAGATATCTCATAACCGCAGGCACACCACCGACTTCGTAGAGGTCTTGGAAGACATACTGACCAGATGGTTTCAAGTCGGCCAAGTGAGGCACACGTTCTTGAATCGTATTGAAGTCCTCAAGTGACAAATCAACATTGGCAGCATGGGCAATTGCAAGCAAGTGAAGAGTGGCATTTGTAGAACCACCGAGAGCCATGGTCACAGTGATGGCATCTTCAAAGGCTTCACGAGTCAAGATATCAGATGGTTTGAGACCAAGCTCCAGCATCTTAACAACAGCACGTCCTGCTGCTTCGATATCTTCTTTCTTATCAGCTGATTCAGCTGGGTGAGATGAAGATCCTGGCAAACTCATTCCTAGAACTTCGATTGCAGTCGCCATGGTATTAGCTGTGTACATACCACCACAACCACCAGGGCCGGGGCAAGCATTACATTCAAGACGTTTCACGTCCTCAGCTGTCATGTCACCGTGGTTCCATTTTCCGATACCTTCAAAGACAGAAACCAAATCGATGTCTTTGCCATCAAGATTTCCAGGTGCAATGGTTCCACCATAGGCGAAAATAGCTGGAATATCCATATTAGCAATGGCAATCATAGAACCAGGCATGTTCTTGTCACAGCCACCGATAGCAACAAAGGCATCCACGTTGTGACCACCCATAGCCGCCTCGATAGAGTCCGCGATGATATCACGAGATGTCAAAGAGAAACGCATCCCAGGCGTTCCCATGGCAATCCCGTCCGCTACAGTGATAGTCCCAAACTGCACAGGCCAAGCGCCTGCAGATTTGACACCTTCTTTGGCTAATTTCCCAAAATCATGCAAGTGGATATTACATGGCGTATTTTCCGCCCAAGTCGAAATCACTCCCACAATCGGTGTTTCAAAGTCCTTATCTGTCATACCAGTCGCACGAAGCATGGCACGGTTTGGCGATTTTACCATACTGTCATAAATGCTACTACGGTGACGTTTATCTAATTCAGTCATTTGTTCCCTCCCATTTCAGTTTTTACTATTATAGCACATTTTAAAGGCAATGAACAGAAGAAAATTCTTGAATTTTCAGAAAATTTCGATTAATTCGGTTGATGACCTTTTAATTTTTTCATCTTTTTTTGTCAAGTAACTTTACTTTACAAAAAAAATGTGTTATCCTAGTATGGTTGATGAAAATCAGTAGATTGAATCGAATATAAATACCTAAAGGAGAAATCAAAATGGCAGTACCTGCACGTCGCACTTCAAAAGCGAAGAAAAACAAACGTCGTACACACTACAAAGTAACAGCTCCATCTGTAAACTTTGACGAAACTACTGGAGATTACTCACGTTCTCACCGTGTATCACTTAAAGGATACTACAAAGGACGTAAAATCGCTAAAGCTGCATCAGCTGAATAATAGAAGGGAGATACCATGCGCGTAAATATTACACTTGAACACAAAGAATCTGGTGAACGCTTGTACCTTACTTCTAAAAACAAACGTAACACTCCAGACCGTCTTCAATTGAAGAAATACTCACCAAAACTTCGCAAACACGTTGTGTTTACAGAAGTTAAGTAAGCATTCAATACGAATCAATACAGAAGAAAAACGCTTAATCAGCGTTTTTTCTTTTTGTTAATTTCAGTACATTGCAATAAAAATCAACCGAATGACTACATTTTTTGTGAAATAAATTAGAGGCTCTAATATATAGAAAGAATCTAAAATCCCCTGCAAATCTACATTACAGGGGACTTGTGTATTATTCTTGTACTTCTTTCTGGGCGGCCTTTCCTTGGTCTAGAAGGGCTTGGACGATTTTCTCATCGCGCAGTTTGACAGAATCGTTGATCATTTCTGCGGACTTAACGATGGTTGTTTCTAGTTGGGCACGTTTCTGACGTCCCAACTCAATAGCAGCGACGATACCTTGGTTTTGAGCGACCAGACTTTCAGCCAGTTTAGTAACAGATTCGACAGCGACTGTCGGGCTTTGAGCAATTCTTTCCATCTGCGGAATCACTTCCTTGCTGGTCTCAGCTAGCATCTGAAGAGCAGCATTATTGGCATTGACAATGGCATCTGCCACGACACCTGATTTCATTGATTGTTGCAAAATACCAAGTTGGGCAATGGAAAGCTTCATTGTTGGAATCGTATTGCGACGAAGCATGCCCAATTTTTGGCGCATATCAGATGACACCTTCACAAGATTGCGCATCTGAGGTGTTGTTGCCCAGGCAACATAGAGACGGCTGACATACTCAGTATGTTGTTGTTCGAGGGTATTGACCACTTCTGCCATGCGGGCCAATTCTTGTGACTTGGTTTGGTATTCTACCGTACTTGTATCGAGTTGGTCAGCTTGGGCCTTTAGTTCGGCAGCGCGCTTGCCAGCTTCTGTCTGACTAGCTTCGATAAAGGAAATCACTCCCACTAGATTTTCAATGGATTTGGTATTGTCCTCAATCAACATCTCAGCTGAAACGATATTTCGAGCTAAGACATCTTCTTGCTTGACCACTGCGGCAGCCATACCATCAAGCTTTTGCTCCACTGTTTTTGAGTCAAAGTAAAATTCTTGTAGGGTATTCTTGCTCTTGTTAAACAATCGTTGCAAAAAGTTTGGCTTCTCTTCTAACTCAGCAATTTCAGCGTTCTTGTATTTAACTACAAAACCTTGCAACTCACGGTTGGTATTCTTGAGAAGATCATCCACTTGGGGAATTTGTAGTTTCTTTTGTTCTGACAAGATACGATTGACCGTATTATTCACACCTTCTACAGCAGATTGGCCAAAATCTAAAAGAGCATTTTGATTTGTGACAAACTGGTCTACTAACTGCGGCACGTGCGCTTTGATTCCTTCTTGCTGCTCAGGGCTCAACTTTTCAAGGAAGGTCAAGGTCTTGTCCGAGCCAGTATTGGTCTCGATGATTTGGGTTGTTTTATCCACCTTAGCTACCGTATTATTGGCAATCTGGTCAATATCAAAATTAAATTCTAGCATGGTTACTCCTTTGTTTCTAACCTATTCTTTACGATCTTTTTCTAGGATACGTAGGCTGATATCAAAATCACGCATATCTGTTTCATTGAGTTCTCTCAAGACTTGGTCCAGCTCAAGGTCAAATTGTTCGATAGCTGCTTTAGCTTGTTGCAAACGTTCTTCTGCTCGATTATAGTTCTTCGGATTGGCCTTAATCTTTAAATAGCCTTCTAAAATCGTTTTGAATTTCTCCATTTTCAAACTATGAATGGCCGTCAATTCTTCCTTATCCCCTTCAGCAGAGGTAGCAATCTTGTCTAAAATAGCCTGATGGTCAACGGCAATATTGGCCAAGGTCTGGGACAATTCTGGAGCTAATTCCTCTGGCTCCGCATTTTCAAGATCTACCTGACTTTCTCTATCCAAACGTTCTAGCTGAACATCGATGTTTGCCCGTACTGTACGAATCTTTTTGTCAATACGATTATAGACATCATCATCGATATAGGACTTGAGACGATCCGCCTCCTGATGGATTTCCCGCAGTTCGATTAATACTTGATTAGCCAGACTCTTATAGGAATCTGAACCTTTTTCTACTAAAGTTCCCTCTAATTGCTGAATATCCTTGTCCGCCTGACGAATCCTGGCTTTTAAAAGCTCAATCCGATCATCGAGCGAACGATCCTGCAAAAGAGGATAGCGCCAACGTTTATAGAGGCTATAACCACCATAGCCTAGCAGTACACAAGCCGCAAGCGGAAGAGCATATTGGACCAAAAGGCCCAGTAAGAACAAGAAGCCCCAAAAATAGAGACAGCCTTTCCAAAAACCATTACCTGATTTCATAAACATTCCTTATTTTCAATTTATAAGTCTATTTTAGCACAAAAGACAAAAATGAGGGCGGAAATTCCCTAGAAAAGAGTTGATTTCTTTGCTGTAGAATGGAACTTGGTAGCGCGTGGGCTAATTTCAGTGGAGCGGATTCATACCACAAACACACTCTGATGAATATCAAAACAAAAGCTTGAAATATCGGAGGGGTTGTGTTAGAATTGGATTATAGTGATGATAATTGTCTAACAAGGCAACAAAAAGCCCCAACGTTCCCGCGTTGAGGTTTTTTTGGCTTATTGCCCCTTAAAGGTTATTTCTTGCGTGAGTTAAGCCATTTCTCAAACAAGGTTGTCAAAATATTGACTACTAAGGGTGCTAGAAAAATTGTGATGATAATTTCTAACATCGGCAACACCTCCCTTCATTAAATTGAGGGGGCCAAAATATTATATCACACCAGATTTATATCATCAACATCACATAATTCTTGGAATAGATAGACTTAGATACACAAATAACCTTACTAGCAAATCTCTAAGCAAACCCAGAAATCAACATTTTAAGACAAAGCAAAAAGCCCCTAGATTCATAGCTAAGGGCTGATTGACTTGCAAGGATAGGCAGGACTGTCGGGGCTCCTGCATTTCTCGACCCACTTATAAGTGGCGCGTTGGTGACAGACTCTCAACCTCTATCCTTCATATCTTCATTATAGCACTTTTTTCTCAACTTTCAATCTGTGCATCTGAATTTATTGTCTATCTTTTTCTCTAGTGTCCTTCAACCATATTGCACTTCAACCTCACTCATGATTTCCAGCAAAGTTTTCCCGTTAATCTGTAAAGAAATTAACTCATCAAAAGATGACACTTTAAATTCATTATCTCCAAGTACGACTACAATATCATAAATAGAATTAGGAAAAATACCACATACTTGACCCTTATAATTAAAAGAAGCGTCCCAACCATTGTCATATAATGCTCGTAAATCATCAAATATTGCCATAATATATCTTGATTCTCCTATATAAGATATTCCACAACTTATCCAAAACCGTATGAAAATTTATCCGGCAACTCTTTTCCTAACTTAATACTTTTAGTCAAAGTATCTTTGACAAATGAAGCAAATTGTCCTAAATCATCTCCAACATAGCTATATTCCAAAGTAATTTTATCGATAGTTGCAATACCTTTACAACCTCCACTCACAATAGAATACTACCTCTTAGAGGTTCCATCTTCTATTTTGTACATCGTAATAATTTGTTTATCAATCTTTATCATTTTCTATCTAGTGTAAAATAAGACACAGGAATTATTTTTGACTCTCAAAAATATAATTGCAACAAGGTATCAAAATCGTCTTTGAAAACATTTTGACTATTTTGCTTTATTTGCTCAATTATTTTATCCTTTGTATCTCTGTCTAAAGGTAGCATTTCAAACGCTTCTTCTTTTACTAAGAATTCCCCATTTTCTCCCTGAAATTCTTTTGTAATTTTTCTAATATAGCTCTCGAAATCGATAGATTGAAGCTCTTCGTCGTTGATGTTATCTTCAATCGCATCTAGTAACAAACTAATTGAAATTTTAATCATCTTTAGATACTTCCCTATGCGTAAATACCGCCTCTTTATCCATCAAGTCGTCCTCAGTGTAGTCAATCGCAAATGTATCTATTTCTAAGATCGATTTAGGTGGAGTTGAATGAATCATAGGGACACTACGTACCCTATACTCTTTTTCTCCAATTCTCACAAAATGATTGATTTTCAAATCTGAAAAATCAGGATTCTCAACAGTAAGTAGAAACAAGACGATGCGCTATTTTATAAACATCAATTATCTTATTTTTCATGTTTAACTTATCCATAATTATTATTTTAATACTTGTGTTCTTGGTAATCAAAATCAATTTTAGATTTAATACTATCAAATAAATCTAAAATAGATTGTGGAGTGTCTTTCTTAAACGATAAAGAAGGTCTATCTTGGTCTGGATAAACTTGGTCAACCCACTCATCAATTTGATTATAAAAAATCAATAACTCTTTGGTTGGTGGTATCATCAAATCTAAAACGAAACTTCCTTTACTTTAACTTCATTATAGACTTTCCTATCCTAATATTCAATCCACAAGACACCATTACAATAGCTTTTTAGCTTCTTTTCTACTTCGTCAGTGGTCAAGTCGCTACTCCTTTATGATATAATTAGCTTAAAGAGAAGTGAGGTAGAAATGATAGTGTCGCTACGCAACTTCATAGTATGAGATGACGGGACAGGCACACCGTCCACTACTCTTGAGCGCTTAGATTTTTCTAAGTGCTTTTTTTCATTTCCTCGGCGTTTGCTCTTTGTTCAAGTCCATTCTCCATACCATTTGGTAAGGAATTAAGAGACATTTTTATCTCTCCTATCTCCTTGTCATTCTGCGAGCAACTAAGGTAAGTTATTACTTTGCTTATCTGCTTATCATTTTGTAAACATTAAATTTAAAATAACAGACTTAAACTTTTCTTATTTCCTCAATACCCAAACAATAAAACGCTATCAACTCGTTTAAACACACGTTTCAAACATGCTGGTGTACCTAATATTGGATTCCACGGTTTTAGACACACACACGCTAGTCTTTGCTAAACTCTGGAATACCATATAAAGAATTACAACACCGTCTAGGTCATTCTACACTAGCTATGACTATAGACACTTACAGTCATCTCTCCAAAGAAAAAGCAAAAACAGCCGTCTCATTTTATGAGAAAGCTGTTAGTTCGTTATAAGTGATGACAAAAATGATGACAAACCCAGAAATCAACGTTTTAAGACAAAGCAAAAAGCCCACTGTTGTAGGCTTTCTGTAAGATATATCTTAAAATTAAAGCATTTTGTTGTAGAATTCAACGACAAGTGCTTCATTGATTTCTGGGTTGATTTCGTCGCGTTCTGGCAAGCGAGTCAATGAACCTTCCAATTTTTCAGCGTCGAATGATACGAATGCTGGACGTCCAAGAGTAGCTTCTACTGCTTCAAGGATAGCTGGAACTTTCAATGATTTTTCACGAACTGAGATCACTTGACCTGGAGTTACGCGGTATGATGGGATATCAACGCGTTTTCCGTCAACAAGGATGTGACCGTGGTTTACGAATTGACGAGCTTGACGACGAGTAGTCGCAAGACCAAGACGGTAAACAACGTTATCCAAACGACGTTCCAAAAGAAGCATGAAGTTGAAACCTAGGATTCCGCCTTTGATTTTTGTAGCTTGTACGAACAAGTTACGGAATTGTTTTTCACCTACACCGTAAGTGAAACGAAGTTTTTGTTTTTCAGCCAATTGCAAACCGTATTCTGACAATTTAGAACGGTTGTTTGGTCCGTGTTGTCCTGGTACGTAGTTACGACGTGCCAATTCTTTACCTGTACCTGTAAGTGAAAGGCCAAGGCGACGAGCTTGTTTCCAAGATGGTCCTGTATAACGTGACATGTGAATGTCCTCCTGATATAAATAATATTTCGGTGGAAATAGTCACTTAGAAAGCCCTGATTCGTGCAGATGCCCTTCGCCTAAACAGCCAAGGTTACTTATCATAAGACACCTGTTGACGAGCTTCATGCTTTCCTGCTGATATTTCACACAAAATCCATTTTACCATGAATGGCTAGATTTGTAAAGGGGTTTTAAGCTTTATTTTCACTGCCAGAGAGATTGAGAACGAGGGTAAAGGTGCTTCCGAGACCGTACTGGCTGCTGACTGTAATTTCCCCACCCAATTGATGGGCCAATTCACGCGCAATCGCAAGTCCTAAGCCATGACCACCTGTTTTCATATTACGCGAAGTTTCGACACGATAAAGGCGTTTGAAAATATTCTCCAAATCCTCTGGAGCAATGCCCTGCCCCTCATCTGTCACACTGATTGAAAGCTGGTTATTCTCCGCCTTAGCCACCACTTCCAGCTTGGTTCCTGGAGCAGAGTATTTAAAAGCATTATTGACCAGATTCACCAAGACTCGAGAAAGCTTAGCATAATCTCCCTCAATCCGAGCAGACTCCGGGATTACCTGCAAATGGACATCTCGCTCCTCCTGCTCAATCAAGAACTGAAATTCACTCATGCACTCAATCAAGAGCTGGTCAAGAAAAATGCTGTCTTTGCTGGTCGTTTCCACCTGATTTTTAGCCGTGTTTAGGGTCAAAAAATTTAATTCCTCAACCAGTTTATTGAGTCTTTCCGTCTGGCGTCCAATGGTTGCTAGATAATGGTCCTGTTCTCCTTCCTTGATAACCCCATCCAAAATCCCTTCTACCGTCGCTTGGATCGAAGTGATGGGGGTCTTGATATCATGCGATAGCTGGGCAATCATCAAGCCCTTTTCTCGCTCGCTTTCTTCCAAGGAATCAAATGTCGCCTGCAAATCATGGGACATTTCATTAAAAGCTTGGCCTAATTGTTGAAATTCTACAGGTCCTTGAACTTCCAGATTTGATGGAAAGTCCTTGTCCGCTACCCGCTTGGCATGTTCCTTGAGTTTGCTCAACGAAGTAAAGACCGGTGATAAAAGAAAGAGACTAATCCCAGCACCGACAAGGCTGGCAACGATGGTCATTCCAAGCAGAAAGTAAATCTCGCTTTTCTCAATCAGCATTTTTTGAACAGCCCAAAAAACCACGATAATCGTTAGGAGTGTTGAAATGATATACCCCACTAAAATATAACTTTTTAATTTCATTGACTACCTCGTGCTTTCTCAATTTTGTAGCCCAAACCCCAGACGGTTTTGATGGTCGGTGTTTCTGCACTAGCATGTTTAGCCAACTCCTGTCGAAGAGCATGAATATGAACATTCAAGGTATTAGTATCATCCACATAGTCTTCTTGCCAAACCTTTTCATAGAGGTCTGTTTTAGAGAAAACGCGCTCTGGATTGCTGGCTAGAAGCCATAGAAGTTCGAAGGATTTGACTGTCAAATCAAGCGCCACATCTCCGACTTGAACTTCATGACTACTGTGATTCATCCGTAAATCCCCAAGACTGACGACTTCTGACTCACCTCCACGATGAAGGCGACGCAAGATATTGTGGACACGCAAAACCAGCTCACGGGGGCTAAAGGGCTTGGCAATAAAGTCATCTGCCCCTAAGCTCAGGCCATAAATCTTATCCTGCTCGCTAGTCTTAGCCGTGATAAATAGAAAAGGCTGATCCGGAAATTGATACTGAACCTCGCTAATCAAATCATAACCATCCATCCGGGGCATCATGATATCTGTAATAATCAAATCAATCGTTTTTCGCTTGAAGATTTCTAAGGCCTCTACCCCATCATGGGCCACCAAAACCTGATATCCTGCCTGAACCAGATAACGTTGATGAATATCTGTGATTTCTACCTCGTCGTCAACGAGTAAAATTGTCTTTCCCATCTATCTCTCCTTTGAAAAAAACAGTGCTATACCACAATAGTATAACACTATTTTAATCTCTTTACGAACATTCTAAACGATATCTGGATTTTTCAAATCCCAGATAGAAAGTCTGTAGCTAGACTAGTCATTTTCCTCTTTTTTAGCTTTCAAACCGAGACCACCTAACAGTCCTGCTAAGGCGAGTCCAAAGAATCCAAGAGTAGCCATTGATGTTTGGGCTTCACCAGTATATGGAAGCATGTCTTTTTGGTCTTTCATTTGATCAGCTATCATTGGACTTGATACCTTGTTATTAGATGCCATCTTGCCTTCATCAGACATTTTGCTTGAGGTTGCTGCGACTTGGCCTTGCTTCATACTTGGAGTTGCCATTGGCTGACTAGCATTCATGGTTTTGTCCTGCTCTTTGTTAGGCATCATCTTATCCTGGCTAGTAGCTGGCATTTTAGATTTCATCTCATCTTGATTGGCACTAGGCATTTGAGCTTTCATATTAGGCGCATCTTGATGACTATTCATCATTGGAGCTGGCATAGCTGAACCATTTGAAGAAGGGACGAAACCTGACTGCATCGGAACAAGAGACTGATGTCCGTTCAAGTTTACTGTCAAATCCTTAGTCGCTACAAGGTTAGTCAAATCGGCCTTGCCATCTTTCGCACCGTACACTTTGATGGTGGCTTTATAACTTTGAGTGCCGTTTTGTTTTAAGAGGTCAAGTAGCTCTTTATCTGATTTACCTTGAGTGCCAGCCAAGTCCACTTCATAGAAGTAGAGGCCTTTGCCCAATTTTTCTACTGGTGGAAGAGCTGGATTTTTGGCTGCACCGTTGTCTGACCATGGAGCCTTGTCTGAAGCCTTCAAGATAAGACGAGTCAACATACCGTCACCGGCGAAGAATTCGTATGGAATAACTTGGTTAACACCAGCTGTGAATGGGCCTGGGAAATTAGCTTTGTCCAAGTAAGTGGCTGGAACGTCTACTGTATCTTTGGTGTTGTCAGCTACGCCTTTTTGCACTTCAGCTGGGGTAGTCAAGCCATTCAAGTTGACATCCAAATCCTTAGTCGCTACAAGATTGCTCAAATCGGCCTTGCCGTCTTTGGCACCATACACCTTGATAGTTGCTTTATAGCTTTGAGTACCATTTTGTTTCAAAAGGTCAAGAAGCTCTTTGTCTGATTTACCTTGGGTACCTGCCAAATCCACTTCATAGAAGTAGAGGCCTTTGCCCAATTTTTCTACTGGTGGAAGGGCGGGGTTTTTAGCTGAACCGTTGTCTGACCATGGAGCCTTATCTGAAGCTTTCAAGATAAGACGAGTCAACATACCGTCACCAGCGAAGAATTCATATGGAATAACTTGGTTGACGCCGGCTGTGAATGGGCCTGGGAAATTCGCTTTATCCAAGTAAGTGGCTGGAACATCTACTGTGTCTTTAGTGTTGTCAGCTACACCTTTTTGGACTTCAGCTGGGGTAGTCAAGCCATTCAAGTTGACATCCAATTCTTTTGTCGCTACAAGATTGCTCAAATCAGCCTTGCCGTCTTTGGCACCGTACACCTTGATGGTAGCTTTATAACTTTGAGTGCTGTTTTGTTTCAAGAGGTCAAGAAGTTCTTTATCTGACTTACCTTGGGTACCTGCCAAATCCACTTCATAGAAGTAGAGGCCTTTGCCCAATTTCTCTACTGGTGGAAGAGCTGGATTTTTAGCTGAACCGTTATCTGACCATGGAGCCTTGTCTGAGGCCTTCAAGATAAGACGAGTCAACATACCGTCACCGGCGAAGAATTCATATGGAATGACTTGGTTGACTCCGGCTGTGAATGGGCCTGGGAAGTTGGCTTTGTCTAGGTAAGTAGCTGGAACATCTACTGTGTCTTTAGTATTATCAGCTACACCTTTTTGAACTTCAGCTGGAGTAGTCAAGCCGTTTAAGTTGACATCCAAATCTTTAGTCGCTACAAGATTGCTCAAATCGGCCTTGCCGTCTTTGGCACCATACACCTTGATAGTTGCCTTGTAGCTTTGAGTGCCGTTTTGTTTTAAGAGATCAAGCAAATCTTTATCTGATTTGCCTTGGGTACCTGCCAAATCCACTTCATAGAAGTAGAGGCCTTTGCCCAAGTTTTCTACTGGTGGGAGGGCTGGATTTTTATCTGAACCATTGTCTGACCATGGAGCCTTGTCTGAGGCCTTCAAAATCAGACGAGTCAACATACCGTCACCAGCAAAGAATTCGTATGGAATGACTTGGTTGACGCCGGCTGTGAATGGGCCTGGGAAATTAGCTTTGTCTAGGTAAGTGGCTGGGACATCTACTGTGTCTTTAGTATTGTCAGCTACGCCTTTTTGGACTTCAGCTGGGGTGGTTGCTGGTTGAGCTTCACTTGCTTCACGGTCTTGTCCAGAAACTGTGGCTGCAGGACTTTCCACAGGTTTAACCGCATCTTCTGTTTCTTTCTTAGATTCTGGTTTTGCTTGCACTTCTTCTTTTGGAGCTACCACTTGGTCTTTAGCACCTGCATCTGCTTTTTCTGGAGAGCTTGCAGTATCCAAGCTTGCTTTAGGTGTTGAGTCTGCCTGTTCTGAAGGAAGAGCTGTATCGACTGCTTCTTTGAGAAGTTCTACTGGTAAGTCGCTCTTTTCACTCACCGCAGTCGCATCTGGCGCTACTTGAGCAGGGGTTGGATTGACCACATCGGCACGTACAGAACTTGGTTGACCAACTAGGACAAAGAAACCACTGGCTACAACAACTGAGGCAACACCGACACTAAGACGGCGAATAGACCAACGAGTATATCTTTGATTTGGATTGAATTTCATAGGATTCTCCTTAGAGTTTTTCTTTATTTGATGACTCTAGTATAATCTCCTAAAATTAAAAAGGATTAAGAAAAAGTTAAAATTTTTCTTAAATCCCTCTTATAAAATACTTATATTAATTAAATCCATAAACAGATTTGGTGATTTGATAGACGACATTGGAAAGTTTGCGGGCTGGCAGGACCGAATGTTTGGTCAAACGGCTCAACATGGTCTTACGGATAGCCTGAAAGACCTCTGGATTTTCCTGCTGAATATAGGTCCACAGCTCACGTTTTTTTGCCAGATGCTCCGCTGTTCCAGCTCGGTTGAGCAGGGCACTGGAAATCACCGTCGTAATCTCAATATGATTCAGCAGATATTCTCGCATTTTTGGGTGACTCACTTGGGACAAATCAAGCTGGTCTACCAAGAGTCGATTGACCTTGAGTTGCTGGTCAATACGCTTAATCATCACTTGTTCATTGACCGACTGGTCTTCACGCCCAATCAAATAACGATAGAAATCAACAGGTAGATAGTACATGGTCTTGACCTGCTGAAGGGGAGTAAAGACAAAAAGATTATCGACATAAAAAGTATGCTCAGGCAGTTGGAACTGGCTGGCTCGCAACAAATCTGTCCGGTAAATCAGCGAGTGCATCATGATATACTGGCCTTTTGAGAAATTTCCGACCTGATCCCATCCAAAAATCTGCTGGACAGGTAAAACTGACTCGTAACTCATACTCTTCTTACGAGACTGACCTTCCTTTTCATAGACAAAATTAGTCACAAAGGCATCTACTTCCTGCCCCTGGCTCTCAAGTTCCTGCAAGGTTTCAAGAATTTTCAAGTAGGCACGAGGATCCACCCAGTCATCACTATCAACTACTTTAAAATAACGTCCAGAAGCCTCCGCCAAGCCACGATTGACCGCACCACCATGGCCTTTATTTTCCTGATAAATAGCTCTAACGATGCTAGGGTACTTGCTAGCTAAACGCTCAGCTATTTCCTGAGTCTGGTCCTGAGACCCGTCATTGATAATCAAAATCTCAACTTGCTCACCACCAATCACTAGCGACTCCACACAATAATGAAGATAGGCTGCTGCATTGTAGCTAGGGATGGCGATAGACAATAACTTCATGATCTACTCCTTTAGGGGACTGATTTTTTCTTACTCTCTCTTGTCACTTCTCTCTATTTTACCATAAAGTCCCGTTTTTGAAGGACTTTTACTGGAATACAAGGGGTTCTGGTCTCATTTGGGATACAGGTTTCTCTCTATTTACTATCTTGGACATCAAAAAAAGAGGGAAATCCCCTCCTTACGAATTTAATTCTGCCAAGTCATCTAGATACTGGTTGTTAATGACTGCTAAAATATAGGCATCTGCCTTCAAGAGGTCATTAGGTCCAAACTGGACATCCAGCTGTGAATTTTCTTGTTCACGAAATCCTAGGACATTGAGGTTATATTTGCCACGTAAATCCAGCTGGCTCAGGCTTTGACCTGCCCAAACACTTGGAATCTTCATCTCTACGATAGACACATTTTTATCCAGCTGAAAGACATCAACATTGTTATGAAAGAGAATGGTCTGCGCTAGGGATTGCCCCATTTCATACTCAGGTGAAATCACCGAGTCGGCACCGATTTTTTCTAGCACCTTCTTAGCTGTCTGGCTTTTGACCTTTGCAATAACCCTTGGTACCCCTAGACTCTTACAATGCATCACTGCAAGCACACTCGACTCTAGATTTTCCCCTGTTGCCACTACAACCGTATCACAGGTATCAATTCCAGCGGTTCTGAGGAGTTCCTCATCTGTAATATCGCCCACAACTCCACGCGCCAAAACAGGCTCAAATTGATTGATGTGCTCGGCGTGGTCATCGATGGCAATGATATTCATATCTTGCTTGGCTAGGGCCGTTAGGACACTACTCCCGAAAATCCCCAAACCTAAAATTCCAATCGTACGATCTGACATAGTTCTTCCTTTCTTATCCAATACTAATATCTGCTTTCATATACTGAATCAAATCTTTCTTATCAGGCTGGTAATCCGCTAGACTAACCAGCAAGGTCAAGGGACCGATACGGCCAATAAACATGAGCACCATGACAATGCTGAGAGCTAACTTGCCCAATTCTGGTGTCAGATTTGCCGTTACCCCAACTGTCGCAAGGGCTGAAATGGTCTCAAACATTAGGTAGATAAATCGCGGTGTTCCTTCTGCTGTAATTCCCAGCAACACCAAGCCCAACAGGAAGGTCATCAAAAAGATAATGAAGACACTAAAGGATTTTTGGACTGTTCGAGCCTCAATGGTTCTCTGCGCCACATTGGCATGAGGTAAGCCCAGCAATTCACTACGCGCAAAGACCAACAAGACAAAGAAAGTCGTAATCTTGAGCCCCCCAGCCGTCCCTCCAGGTGCCCCACCCAGAAACATCTGCAGGATATAGATAAACAAGGTCACAGGCCGAGCTTGGGTATAGTCAATAGAAGCAAAACCGGCCGTTCTCATGCTGACGGTTTGGAAAAAGCTAACCATCACTTTCTCTGGAACACTGAGATTGCCAATGGTCCCTGGATTGTTCCACTCCGTAAAGAGTGTGGATACTGTCCCAAACAGTAAAATCCCTGCAGTCAAGAAGAGGACCAACTTGGTGTGGAAACGCAGACGGCGTTTTTTCTTCTTGTCAAACTGGGTTGCCAAGTCAAACCAGACCATAAAGCCGAGACCACCCGTGATAATCAAGCCAGCAATGACCAGATTGATCAAGGGATCTGTCTGATAATTCACTAAACTACTACTGCCGAAATTATCAAAACCAGCATTACAAAAGGCTGAAATGGCTAAAAAGATAGAGGTAAAAATGCCTCGTCCCCAGCCGAACTCAGGAATAAAACGGAAACTAAGAAGAAAAGCTCCCAAACCCTCTACCAGAAAAGTCGTCAAAAAGATGGAACGCATAAAAGACTTCAAAGACTTACTTTCCCCATAACTAAAACTCTCCTGAATGGTTTCACGACTACGCAGACTAAGCTTTTGCTTGCCTTGGATATAAAAAATCCCGATAAAGGTCATGAGCCCCAGTCCACCAATCTGTATCAAGAGCATACAAATCAACTGACCCCATACATTATAGGTAGTAGCCACTGGTTGCGTAAAAAGGCCAGTTACACAGACCATAGACACCGTCGTAAAGAGATGGTCAAAATAAGTAGCCTGCGAACCACTCGCCTGGACAAAAGGCAAACTTAATAAGAGAGAGCCTATAAAAATAACTCCAGCGAAACTTAAAAAGATGCGACGAGCTGGCGAAAGTCCGCCCAAGGCTCTCTCAATTTTTTTCACAAATAATTTGAATAACATACATCCATTGTACCATAAAAAGTAGGAGAGTCGCTATATCTGAAAGGCTATCTCAAGACAGAGTTCCAAGGCCTTCTCGAAAGCTTCTGAACCCCAGTCACGACTATCGTACTGGTCCAAGTCTGCTAAGGAATCAGCTGTGAACAACAATTCTCCCCAGAGAACCCCACGCAGTTGAGCTACTGCCGCAAGCGCAGAACACTCCATCTCCACAACAGCACAACCTTCTTCCTTGCGATAAGCCACCTTTTCAGCCGTTTCTCGGTAAAAACCGTCTGTCGTCCAGGTCACGACTTCTTCATAAGGAATCCCTCTGGCCTCCAAAACTTGCTCAATAGCAGCAATAGCCTCTGGCTGAATTTCCATATAACGAGAAGGTGCCACATAGTGATAACTAGCTCCTTCATCTCGCAGAGCGCGAACAGGGACTAGAAAGGCATTTTCTTCTATATCAGCCAGCACACCACAGGTTCCGGTTGAAATAATCTGCTCCACACCATAGCCAATCAACCAATCCATAAACTGAGCCGCTGGAGCTGAACCGACAGGAGCCTGAGCCAGACAGATCTCCTCGCCCTTGTAGTTCACGACATAGACTGGATAGGTCTTGGTGGCAGAAACGAATTCGCCAACACAGTCTGCCCCGACTTCCCTCGCATAGCGGTCAATCTCCTCACCTAAAAAAGCATAGACACACTTCTTTGGCAAGTGCAAGTCTAACCCCTCATGATTGGGCATGATGACCGCCTGAGAATTGTCATCAAACTCTAAAATGGGAATCGCGTGTTTCTGAATCATAAGCCACCTCCTCTAATTTTGTACTATTGTATCAAAATCTGACAGAGTGTCAAGGAGGAAGCTGATGACTTGAGTCAGTAAACAAAGACGGGTAGCCTAACAATTGTAACTTTGAAAGCTACAATTGCAAAATCACTCGTAATATATCAATCTATCACCGATATAAAAAGGATAACATTTCTCTTAAAATGCTATCCTTTTTTGTTTATCCTCGTCCGCCAGGGGCTGGACCACCAGGACCTCCATTTGGTCCATCGCCTCCAGGCATAGAGTTGACAATATCAGTTTGTTTCTCGCCGTTGAGATAGATGTCACCACCTGTATAGGTCGCTGTTCCATCAAAGTCAAAGCCTGTTTGACCAGTCATTTTAATAGTTCCGCCTGTGACCGTGATATTTCCGTTTGAGTCGATTGGGTCTGTATCCCCTTGACCAACTTCTACAGTTAGATTACCACCTGTCATGGTAAAGTAAATATCACTTTGCTGGGCATTTTTATTAGCTGCATTCACACCATCATCTGTCGAGTAGACATTGATATCGCCACCATTAATCGTAATGCCTTTTCCTTCAATTCCTTCAGTCGAATTCTTGACTGTGTAAGTACCGCTATCAATCACTAGGTTGCCAGAAGCGTGAATACCATCATCCCCTGCTGTGACTGTTATGGTATTGTTCGCCAAATACATATTTCCGACAGTCATATCGTCATCATTATCAACTTTGACACCATCTTCCTTGGCATCGATCGTCATGGTCGCACCAGTGACATTAAGTTCATCATTGACATTAAAAGCATCGCCTACCGATGTGATATTAAAAGTTCCACCTGTGATGTGAAGAGTATCATTTGCCTTGATAGCATTGCTTTTCTTGCCGTCTACAGTAAGAGTTCCTGAGCCATTGATGGTCAAATCAACCTTAGAAAAGAGAGCCGCATTTGCCTTTTCATCACTGTTAGAGCTCGAGTCTGAGAGACTATTGGTGGTTCCCTCTGCCAGAGTCAAATAGACATGACCGGCTGATGTCGCAGAAATTACTGCATCTGTATTGGTCATGCTTGCACCTTTGAGAACAAGTTTCACATCATCAGACTTATCAGCTGCGATTTTAATTTGCACACCGTCAGACTGACCTGAAATGACATAGGTACCTGCTTTTGAGATGGTCACTGTTGAGCCAGAAACTGTCACACCATCTCCAGAGACGTTTGCAGATGAGCCCGATAGCTCAATCTTAGAAGCTGTATTTTCATCATAAGAAGTGTCGTAGTCCTTTTCTGTAAAGTAAGAAGTTTGACTATTTTTAGCTGAAGTTGTGATGGCAGTAGTATCTGCCGCTGCAGTTGTACTTGACTTGGTCGTTGATTGCCCGCAAGCTGTCATCAAGGTCAGAGTTGTTAAACTGGTTAAGATTAGAGCCCATTTTTTTGATTTCATACTTTTTTCCTCGCCTTCATTTAGCTTGACCTTAGTTTACAGGGGAAGTCTGAAAAAAATCTAAACTTTTTCTGAAAGTTTTCTTAAGTTCAGTTTCGGTTAAGTTATCTTTAACAAAAGTTTTAGAAAAGTTCCCTAGACTAGTTGCAAGCAAATTTATACTCAATGAAAACCAAAGAGCAAACTAGGAAGCGAGCCGCAGGTTACTCAAAACACTGTTTTGAGGTTGTGGATAGAGCTAACGTGGTTTGAAGAGATTTTCGAAGACTATGAACTTGCCCAGACACACCTATCTTCTAATAAGATAGAGTGCTGAAACAGTTTGATAAGTTTGATAAAAGGAGACAGGATTTATGAAACCAATTGAAACCAGCTTTAAACGAATTGAAACCAAATATGTCGTTGCCAAGACTGACTTGGCTGATTTAATAGAAGACTTAAAAACATACCTTGTCGAGGACGATTATCCAACATCAACCATTTCCAATATCTACTTTGATACAGAGCAATTTGATATGATTCAAGATGATGGGCAGGGTACTAAGCGCAAAGAAAAGATTCGGATGCGAACCTATCTCAGTCAAGCCCAGCCTGATAGTCAGGTATTTTTAGAAATCAAATCCAAGGACAGAACTGGTGTCGGACGAAAATACCGCCTCTTGTCGACTCCTCAGTCTATCACCCGGTTTATGACCAAAGGGCAGCTGGATAGCAGCATCAAGGACCAAATGATGATTGAAAAAATCCAGCAACTCCAAGAAGAATATCAGCAAGCCATTATCCCTCGTATGTATATTTACTACGACCGTTTTTCTCTCAAGGAAAAGAAAGAAATTAGCGGATTTCCCTACAATAAAATTCGTATCACCATTGACCAAAATCTAACCTATCGTGATGATAATGTCAGTTTATTTTCAGGAAAATACGGTTTCCCTCTACTAAACGAGGACATTGTCATCATGGAAATTAAAGCACCTGGTAGAAAACCCCAATGGCTACAAGGTATTCTAGACCAATATGGACTGGTAGAGCAGAAATTTTCAAAATACAGCTGCGCCTACCACAAGTCTCAAGGGCTGGACTATAGCCCACGACCAAGCACAGAAAGTGTAGGTACTACTTATGTCTAATCTTTTTAATTCTATCTTCAACGACACAACTGCCACTGCCAGTCCTATCCAGCTCTTTCTGGCTCTCTTGGTCAGCCTGATTTTAGGTTTGGCGCTGACCTGGGCTTACAAACACCGTACTCTCTATACACGAGAATTCGCTGTTAGTTTGACCCTACTCCCCTGCTTGATAACCTTGGTCATCTTTCTGGTAAATGGCCGCTTAGGAACCTCTATCGCTGTTGCAGGAACCTTTAGCCTCATTCGTTTCCGTTCAGCCACCAGTGGCTCACGGGAACTAATTGCTATCTTCCTTGCCATGATTATCGGGCTGGCAGCAGGGACCGGCTACCTAACCCTAGCTGTTCTCTTCACCGCCTTTATCTTAGCGGTATGGCTTCTTTTGGAAAAACAACAAAGCAAGAGTAACCACCAACGTCGTAGACTATTGACCATTACAATTGCCAACCAAGATAAGAAACTCCAAACTATCCAATCTGGACTGGCACAATTCTGTACTGAGTTAGACCTTATCTCGATTGATACCAGCAATGATGGAAAACAAGTCACCACTGTCTATGAAGTGGATTTCAAGGCTCAAACCGATGACTTTCAAATCATCCATTACCTCACTAAAGAACAGGATACTTACCAGGTTTCCCTGACAAAAAACGCCAAGAAGAGAAAGAATTTGTAGTACTTCTAGCGTAAAACCTAGCAAAAAGCTAGGTAAACACTCAATTGTAAGAAAAAAAGTTAACCTGATTTATGCTAAAAGGCATCCTATCAATGTTTTTTAAACACTTGATAAGATACCTTTTTCTAATTTTAGTGACTTTTTGCCCAATCGCTTTATTTCACAGGTATTTCCTTAATCACACGCGCAGGATTACCAGCTAGAACAACGTTGTCACCAAAGGACTTAGTGATTACAGCCCCTGCTCCAGCAACAACATTATTGCCCAGTGTCACTCCAGGAAGGACAATAACACCACCTCCAGCCCAGAAATTGTCTCCGATAGTAATAGGCTTGCCGTATTCAATCCCTGAATTGCGTTCACGTGGATCTAGTGGGTGGAGTGGGGTTAAAAACTGACAGTTGGGGCCAATCATGGCATTGTTCCCGATGCGAATCGGACAAACATCCAGCATGGTCAAGTTCCAATTAGAATAAAAATTTTCCCCTAGATGGATATTAATCCCATAATCGACCACCAGGCGTGGATTAACATAAAGATTTTGCCCGGTTGACCCAAACCAAGTCTTGATAATCTCCGCCCCCTTCAAGGGATCTTCTTCCTTGTTAAAGGCAGATTGTTTTTGGCGAGAGGCCTGAGCTAAGTCTCGCAACTCTGGGTCCGATGGACGGTAAACCTCTCCCGCTATCATTTTCTGGTATTCACTGGTCATTGTATTCTTCTCCTTGTTCCTTACTATGATATCAAAATGTTTACATATCTGACTAGGATAAGGGGTACTTTCTACAATTTATACTCTGGTTTTTATCACATTCAATCTATCTCGCTAAACGAATACGGGTCACGATTCCGTCTGGGGCTGTGATTTCCAACTGGCTGGATGTCAGCCATTTGATTGGTGCATCAACTTCTTGTGCTCGCTGGGCAATCGTTAACAGTTCTTCTTTATGTGCGACTTCAATGACATAATAAGCCAAACCTGGCAAGCCTTGCTTACGCGGAGCCAGACCTTTTCCTCCCCATTCGTTGACTGCCAAATGATGATGATAGTCCCCAGCTGCAATCCAACTAGCGTTAGGCACACTGAATTTATCCTCTAACCCTAACACCTTTTGATAAAACTGGCTGGACTTTCGACTATCCTTGACGGAAAGATGAATATGCCCCATTCTCGTACCTTCTGCCATGATAAAGGGCTCTACTCTTTCCCCCAACTCATAAATGTCCTGCGCCGCAAGGGCCTCCGTTACCCCGATAATGCGTCCATCTTCTCGAATATCCCATGTGGAAACTGGCTTATCTCGATAGAGTTCAATGCCATTTCCCTCCAAATCTTCCAAGTAAATAGCTTCACTGTAACCATGGTCTGCACCGCCGACAAGAGGAATCTGTAAATCTGTCAGGTGTTTCAAGACATCAGCCAAAGCCTTTCGTGTCGGCAAGAGGATAGCCAGATGGTAAAGGCCATAATGTTCCCTTACTTCTCCACTCTCTTGTGTTTGAATCAGCTGTACCAAGGCTTTTCCACCAAGACCAAGAATGGCCTCTGTCTCAGTTTGAGATAAGATTTCTAAACCAAGCACTTGCTGATAAAAGGCAGTTTGACTTGCCAAATTCTTTACATTTAAAACTACTTCTGCCAAATAAATGTGGCTCTTGTATTCATAGATCATAAATATTTCTCTCTCATTGTAACTTTAATAATTACAATAATTATATAACTTTCATCAAGAAAGTCAAGCCAGACAACTTATAGATTATGATTCTGTAATCTTGTCTATATGGGATTATAACGAGAGAATTTACAGAGAATTGACAATAAAGCCACCGAAAATTTTTAACCAACGCTAAAATGGCTCTCATCTTAATCCCAAAAAGAAAAGGAGCGGATATGATATCCTACTCCTTATTCTTATCAGAAAATCTAATTAGAATTAGTCTTCTTTTTTCTTGCGAGCAACAAGTCCAAATCCACTCAAGACACCTAAAAGTCCAAGTGCTGCTAGGCTAAAATTGGCTTCTGTACCTGTGTTAGGCAATTCTTTTTGACCTTCAACATATTTAGGTGTTGCTGGTTTAGCAGCTGTATCAGTTGCTACTATTGCTTCTGCTTGAGCTGGTGTCGCTGGTTGAGTTTGATTTTGTGTTTCTGGTTGTCCTGGTTCCGTAGGAGTTACAGGTTGTTCAGGAACAGTTGGTCCAGCAGGTAGGGGTGTTGCTACCTTCTTGTAGTGGTGTACAAGATTTCCATTTAAATCTTTTGTAGTTGTTTGGTATTCATATCCAGAAATAGCCTTAGGAGCTTGTGCTCCGTTTTCGCTTGGAGAGATACCTTTACCATTCTCATCTACAAAATAAGTCACAACTTGTTCAGGTTGAGCTGGCGCTGGAATAAGATCTGTAGACTGTTTAGGCGTTACTGTTACTGGAACTTCTACTGTAATAACTTTGCCATTTGGCAATTCAATCGTTACTTTAACTGGATCTTTCTTACCTGGGGTTGTCAAATCTGGAATGTTTGTGACTCCCGTTACTTTTCCACCTTCTGGTATCTTGATGCCTTTGGTGTAATCCTCTGGCGTTAACGGAGTATTCGTAACTGGGGTTTCGATTTCCTTAACTGGAGTTACAGTTACTGGAATATCAACTGTAATAACTTTGCCATTTGGTAATTCAATCGTTACCTTAACTGGATCTTTCTTACCTGGAGTTGTCAAATCTGGAATATTTGTGACTCCCGTTACTTTTCCACCTTCTGGTATCTTGATGCCTTTGGTGTAATCCTCTGGCGTTAATGGTGTTTTCGTTACTGGGGTTTCAATTTCCTTAACTGGCGTTACTGTTACTGGGACTTCTACTATAATCACTTTACCATTTGGCAATTCAATCGTTACCTTAACTGGATCTTTCTTACCTGGGGTTGTCAAATCTGGAATATTTGTGACTCCCGTTACTTTTCCACCTTCTGGAATCTTAATTCCTTTAGTATAATCCTCTGGTGTTAATGGGGTAGATGTGACTGGTGTCTCAATCTCTTTAACAGGTGTTACATTAACTGGGACTTCTACTGTAATAACTTTACCATTCGGTAATTCAACCGTTACCTTAACTGGATCTTTCTTACCTGGTGTTGTTAAGTCTGGAATGTTTTCAACATTTGTGACCTTGCCACCTTCTGGAATCTTAATTCCTTTAGTATAATCCTCTGGTGTTAATGGGGTAGATGTGACTGGTGTCTCAATCTCTTTAACAGGTGTTACATTAACTGGGACTTCTACTGTAATAACTTTACCATTTGGTAATTCAACCGTTACTTTAACTGGGTCCTTCTTACCCGGAGTTGTCAAATCTGGAATGTTTGTGACTCCCGTTACTTTTCCACCTTCTGGTATCTTGATTCCCTTAGTGTAATCCTCTGGCGTTAACGGGGTGCTTGTCACCGGTGTTTCAATTCCAGTAGCTGGTGTTACATTCACAGGTACATCAACAGTAATTGTTTTTCCATTTGGTAATTCAACCGTTACTTTAACTGGATCTTTCTTACCTGGGGTTGTCAAATCTGGAATATTTGTGACTCCCGTTACTTTTCCACCTTCTGGAATCTTAATTCCTTTAGTATAATCCTCTGGTGTTAATGGGGTAGATGTGACTGGTGTCTCAATCTCTTTAACAGGTGTTACATTAACTGGGACTTCTACTGTAATAACTTTACCATTTGGTAATTCAACCGTTACTTTAACTGGGGCCTTCTTACCTGGAGTTGTCAAATCTGGAATGTTTGTGACTCCCGTTACTTTTCCACCTTCTGGTATCTTGATTCCCTTAGTGTAATCCTCTGGCGTTAACGGGGTGCTTGTCACCGGTGTTTCAATTCCAGTAGCTGGTGTTACATTCACAGGAACATCAACAGTAATTGTTTTTCCATTTGGTAATTCAACCGTTACTTTAACTGGATCCTTCTTACCTGGAGTTGTCAAATCTGGAATGTTTGTGACTCCCGTTACTTTTCCACCTTCTGGTATCTTGATTCCCTTAGTGTAATCCTCTGGCGTTAACGGGGTATTCGTAACTGGTGTTTCGATGCCTTTAACTGGTGTTACATTCACAGGTACATCTACTGTCGTTATTTTTCCATTTGGTAAAGTAACAGTAACTTTAACAGGATTTTTCTGACCTGGTGTTGTTAAGTCTGGAATATTTTCTACATTGGTTACTTTGCCACCTTCTGGAACTTTAACATATTTAGCAATATCCTCTTTTGTTAAAGGTGTATTCGTTACTGGCGTTTCAATTGGTGTTGGTTTAGCTTCTACCACCTTAATCGTTGCCGGAACTTCAACTAATACATTTCCATTTTTATCTCTTACAACAACCGTTACTGGTTTATCTCCAATAGTTGTTGCATCAAATGGTTCTGTTTGTCCTTCTGGAACTTTGTATTCAAATGTTGAACCTTCTGGATAATCACTTGGAGTAATACTATCTCTTGCTTGTGGTTTTTCAGTTGGATTTACAGGAATTAATTGTTCTTTACCTTCCACTACTTTAACCTTAGCTGGAACTTCTACAAGTTTATCTTCTCCGTCTTTTGCTTCTACAATAACATCTTTTTCGCCTGGTGTTGTTGTGTCTACTGGAGTCTTATATTTGAATGTTACTCCATCTGGATATTGTTCAGGGTCAATACTCTTGGATGCGTCTGGCTGTTTGTTGGATTTATCGACTGGCACATATTGTGTCTTCGGTTCTACAACCATTACTTTTGCAGGGACTTTTGCAATAACCTTATCTCCAATTTTTGCTACAACCACAACATCTTTTTCGCCTGGCGTTGTTGTATCTACTGGAGTTTCATAAGAAAACTCTGTATCTTTAGGGAATGCTTTAGGGTCAATACTTCCTTCAACACTTGGTTGTTTTTTATCCTTATCTACTAGCACAAATTGTGGATAGCTTTCTACCACACGTACAGTTGCAGGAACTTCAGCAATAGGATTTCCCTCTTTGTCTTTTACAATGACATTGACTGTGTAATCACCCGGGGTTGTTGTATCTACTGGAGTATTTGGATCATATTCAAATGTTGAACCATCTGGGTATTCCGTTTTATCAATACTGTTTTCTGGATTTGGTTGTTTATTATTTTCATCCACTGGAACTATTTGAGGAACTCCCTCTACAACAGTAACAGGGACTTTAACAACAGTTCTTTTTTCTTCTCCATCAACCGTGTACTTGACAGTAACATTTACATCCGTATCATCTGACAAATCTGGACTTGCCACATTTTCATCAATACTTACATTGGTAACATTTTCTGGAAGTTTTCCTTTGAAAGTACCATCTGCAATAGCTTCTTTCGCTTTGGCAAGAGCTTTTTCTTTTGCTTTTTCCTTATCGCTATCTTTAGCAACAACAATACCTTTCGGTGTTGGTTTTGGTAAAACCGTTACTTTAACTTTTACTGGTTCTGTTAAAGTTTCTCCATTTTGATCCGTATAAGTCACCGGCACAGTCACTTCTTTGACACCTGATTTAGCTGTAATATCTTTTGCTAAATCTTTAGGCTCACCTTTTGTTCCATTTTCACCTGGAGTAACCGCATCTGTTATATCCTTAGCAGTCAATTCATCTCCTTCAAATACAACTTTTGAGGTTGGAGTTGAACCAACTACATTTACTGGAACATCAACATTCACAGAAATATCATCAATCACTTTTCCTGTAGCATTATCTCTATATTTAACCGTAACAGTAACTGGAGTTTGTTGACCATTTTTATCCGTTTTTGGAGTGACAATCGCATCATCTGTTACAAATGGAGTTACCCCTTCAGGAACATTTTTCAATCCAGTAATTGCTTTATTAACATCTGCTCGAATCGCGTCAATTAATTTCTCGTTTGATGTACCATTTAAGACTGTAACGCCTTTTGGTGCTGGTTTCGGAAGAACTTTAACAGTCACTTCAACCGGTTCATCACGTTTAAATTGATCTGCTCCATATGTAACCGTTACTGGAACTTTAATTTCTTGACCTGCTTTTCCATCAGTAGAAATACTACTTACATCAGGATTTGTAACTTTACCGTCCTTACCAGGTGTAATAGCTCCTCCTACTTTTTCTGTAGATGGCTTATCCCCTTCAACTACATATACTGTTTTTGCAGTTGATACACGTGGTTGAACTTTAATTGTAAACTCTTGAGTAATGTTATCATCAGTATCTTTCTTAGTATCAAATACTGGGTCTTTATCAAATGGATTGTCGACAATATCATATCCCATAGATTTCAAAACATCGATATGAGTTTGTACATCACTTTCAGAAATGGTTTCACCTGATTTTCCAGTTAGAGTTAAGGCATGGTCAGTCAACTCAGTTTCTGTTTGATTTTTTGGATCCACAGAAACGAATTTAACTTTTGCTTTTTGATCATCTTTGTCATAGGTAATCTTGATATTTGCTTTTGGATCCGTAATTTTTGGTGGTTTATAACCTTGTTCTGGATTTGCAGGATTTACTGGTTCTAATGGTGTACCATTTCCATCTTTTGGAGTATATCCATCTTTGTGAGGAATAATTTGTGTAATTTCACCAGTCTTGGTTGGATCATTTGGATCGTTAGGGAATGGAATTGGTTCACCATCCTTACCAGTGGTTGGATCAACAGGAATCCAGCTTCCAATCTTCGTATAAGTAACTTTATCCGTTTCATCAGGGACTACTTTTGTATCTTTTGCAGGGGTTGCTGCTTCTTTAGCTGGAATTTCTTTTTTATCTGCGATATATCCTGGTAGAACATCTACTCCAACTTTATCCCATGTTTTATTCGAACTTTCCCAATCAGTATAGGTTACTTCTTTGGTGACAAGATTAACGGTTGCTTTTCTTGTGAATGGTACCGTTTGAACAGTATCATCTTTTACTTTTTCTTCAGCTGATGTATCGGATTCTTTTTTCACATAAGAAATCACACGTTTAGCTGTTGTATTCAAATCAGACTCAGCTAATCCCTCAGGCCATTTCAAATCTGGATTTTCACCATTTGGATCTACTGGACTGTCTTTTTCATGTGGTGTTGATGAAGGAACTTCAATGATTCTAGGTTTAACCACAATTTTGAATGTTTGAGAAGGTGCTGATGTACCATCTTGTGCATTGATATCTTCCTTGTCATCAAATGTTGGGTGATGATTATCTTGAATATGGTATTCATCACTTTCTACTTCATAACCTTGGTTCTTAAGTTCTTTGATTTTGTTATCAATATCTGTATTTGCTGGTAATTCTGAACCAGATTTTCCTGTTAAATCAAAGCTAGAAACCACTTCATTTGCGGATCCATCGACTTTCTTCTCAATCACTACTTTAGCTGTTTGAGTAGAAGGTGTATATGTAATTGGTGATTCTCCAAATTTATCCGTTGGTGTAAATCCATCTGGAACTTTATAGCCTTGAGTTGGATCATTTGGATTTTTCGGTGTCAATTCTTGTCCATTATATACTGGAGTATAACCTGGAACATATGGAATTGTTATTGTACTAAAATCACCTGGAACCGTTGGATCAGTCGGGTTATTCGGATAAGGAATTTTATCTTGAGCACCATTTGGTTTCTTACCTTCTGGATATTGAGGGCTAAATGAACCAATTTCTTTATAAAGAACTTTAGTAACTTCTGGGGTAACTGCTCCATCTTGTGCAGGAACAGGAGCTTCTTTTTCAGCCACTGTTTTATCTGCTTCTTTTACTAATAAGTAATTTTCTACAACTGGTGAATTAACAGCATTGAATTTACCTTTTGTTCCATCAACTGTCGCATCTGTTAATTTATCAGCTTCATTGTAAACTTCCCAATCAGAGTAAGTTACTTCTTTTGTTTCAGGGTTAACAGTTGCTGTACGTTTGTAAGTTACCTTTTGTACCTTTTCAGCATATAAAGGAGTTGCATCAGCTTTATCAGCATCTTCTTCTTTCAGATACTTAATTGTACGTGTAACTTCTTTAACTAAATCTTCTCGAGTTACTCCTGAAGGGTATTTACCTCGATTTTCATCACCTGCTTTCACAGGATCTCCTTCAGATTTTGGAGAAACTGCTGCTGTTGTACTAGGATCTGTTGGATCAGTTGTTACTGTTGGGTCTACTTTGATTAAATCCAATACATGAACAGTTACATCGGCTTCTGTTGATTTCTTACCTTCACTATCAGTTGATTGAACTTTTACAGTGTAATCTCCAACTTTAGTTGTATCTAGGTTACCTGCATCACTTACTGCGATTGTTGGTTTAGTAGAATCAACACCATCACGATCATCTTCTAAGTCAGTTGCTGATGGTTTCGCTTTTTCTAAAACTTTAGCATTGTTCCATTTATCAGCTTCTTTTGTTTTATAAACATATAAGTCTTTTTTCTCAACTGCTACTGTTGGAGCTTCGTTTAGAACATTAGCATAAGCTGGATCTGATTCGTTACCTGCTTTATCAAGCACAGTGACTTTGATACGTTTGTTCGGATTTGTTGTCTCATTCGCTTCCGTCAAATCTGTACCTGCTGGAACTGGAACAACTAATTTACCATCACGTACTTCAACTTTTGTTGCACCATTATACCAACCATCTGCTTTCTTCGTTAAAGTAATTGGTGTTTTAGTATTTGGTAAAGTAACTTTCAATGAAGTTAATCCACCAATTGCACGTTCAATATTTTTTACTTCTGTATCAGCATTTCTATTTGTTCCATTATTTTGATCATTGTCAGCGATATCTTGTTTTTCTCTAGGTACATCTGTTAAATTAGGATCTTTTTCTGTTGGTACAGAAATTAATAATTCTGTAGGTTGATTTTTATCAGTTTTTTCGCCATTAATACTATCTGTATGGACTGGTTCTACTGTAGGAGCAACAGGTTTAACAGTATCAATATAAATTGTTTTATTGTAATAATAATCAGGATTATCTGTATTTCCTAGTGCATTAAATGTATTTCTATATGGACTATTTGGATTTACAACACCTGTATTTTCTAATACCCTGTTTCCTTGTAAATCTGTAAATCCTTCTTTAATTTCTGCAGTTACCTTAAAAGTAGCTGTCCCTTTGAAATTTTTTGCCGTTGTGAAATCAATACCGAATGTTCTTGTCCCATTCTTTGCTGGATCTGAATCTCCTGCATTGAATTTCAATCTAAGCGTTCTTGTAGCTTCATCATATGATACGACTTGGAAAGGTCCAGGCCAATTCCATTCATTTGCTTTTTTAACTGAATCTTTTAATTCGACACCTTCAGGAATTTTAACAGTATATTCGTAAGCTCCATAAGTTGGTAAGCCCCCAACATTTTTCACTGTAACTTTTAATTGACCGGATTCTTTGTCTTTATAGAGAGTGTCTTCTCCATAAGAGGATGTAGCATTATTACGAACAACATCTGTTGTCATTTCTAATGCAGCACCAACAGCTAAGTTGACCCCACCTACAAAATATCCATCTTCAATTTCTGATTTACCATTTACTGGATAGGTCTTTTTAAATGCTGGTCCATCCTCTAGTGCCTTAATTGTTATTTTAATTTTTTTAGTCGTATTTGGAGTATTAATAATCGTTCTCCAGAATCCGAAACCATTACCATTCCCTCCATCACCATACGGAGTCGAAACGTGTGTTGTTTCACTATTATTATTCGCATCTTTCAGTGTTGTTAAAACTTCACCTGTGTCTGCATCTGTAACTGTGATTTCTACTTTTTCACCAGTACCAGCAGTACCCATATTCCCATATGCACCACCCGTTAATGCACTAAGATATAATCTAGAATTCGGATTGACATTAAATTCTTTCGAAATTTGTGTACCTTTTTTATTTAACTGAATATAATAGCCTTTACCGACAGCAGAATGTTCTGCATTATTTAAAGGAACACCAGGTACACTTGAGTAGTTGACACCATTTGCATAGTTTTGATTAGCTTTATTAGGCGCTAAAGGATTGTCTGGAGTAGGAGTATCGTTATACTGTCTATCAATACTTCCATTATTATCGTAAACTTTAGATGGTTTTGGTTCAAATCCAGCAGGTCTATCAGCCGCAACTTCTGTTGGAGCTTCAGGTTTGATAGCTGTTACATAATTATTTGTCCCTTCTATCTTCCAACCATCAATTTCATTTTCTATTCGTTTTTCTTTCCAATTGTAAGTAATTTTCCCTAACTTCACTGGGGCTGGATTTGGACTACTAGCATTATTTCTTGAATATTGATTTTCAACAGTTGCGGATTTTGTTTCAACATCTGGAGTATTGAAATCAATATCCCCAAATTGATTTTTCAAACTTGAAATAACGTTATCTACTGGGTTAGCTCCTACCCCCCTCTTATTATTACTTGTAGGACCTTCCGCTGCTTGTTCCCCTACACCAGTAGGAGTCGCTCTAAACCCACTTTCCCCTTTACCAGGAATTGCTTTTCCGTTTCGTGGATCTTGGTTTTTATTTGTTTTTTCTACTTTAGCTTCTGTTTCTGATTTATCTTCTACAGCAGGAGACACTTTTGGCATGCTCTCAATTACAAAAGCCTTTTCTCCTAATCTTGCAACAGTTTTATCTACCTCTGCCTGAGTTGCTTTATCATTTGCTGATAAAGCTTGAGCTTCTAATAGTGCTGCCTTTGCATCCTCAATAGTTTTTGATGTTTTATTACTAATTTCAACTTTATCGATAGCTGATTGAATACGTGAAATCGCTTCTGATAACTTACTGAAGTCTACCTTTGCAATATTTTCTGGTGCTACCCTATCTTCATTAACTAAAGCTTCAGCTGAAGTTACTACTGGTTTAGAAACTGGATCTTTAGAAGGAATTTCTTTTCCCTTAGCATCAGAGCTCGCAACATTCTCTTCGTGATTTAGGTTTTCTTGAGATGGCGATGACTGTTGATTAGACAAATTTGAGCTCGTTCTTGCATCGTTTCCTTGAATAGTGTCAGCTTTTGCAGTGGCTCCACCTCCAAACATCATAAGCGCAGCAATCGCTACCGATGCTGCACCGAAACTATACTTTCGGATTGAAAATCGTTGAACCTTTTGTCCATGATATTTTTTTATTCGTGAGTACATTACTACTCCTTTTCTTATATTTTTATTTACACCAAGAAAAGTCAGTAAAATCCTTAAATAGATACTAAGAAAATCCCTGACTTCACCTATTGTATAATATATATAATAACTCTATCTATTCACTATGTCAAGCAATTCGATATTTTAATCGATGTTGATATATAAAAAAGCAAAGATAATTAATAGCTTCAGAAATATGATTAATAACTTTCAAAAAAGCTTAAAAATTACCTCATATTTACATAGAAAAAGGAGCGGATATGATATCCTACTCCTTATTCTTATCAGAAAATCTAATTAAATTTAGTCTTCTTTTTTCTTACGAGCAACAAGCCCAAATCCGCTCAAGACACCTAAAAGTCCAAGTGCTGCTAGGCTAGCATGGTCTTCTGTACCAGTATTAGGAAGTTCAGCTTGTCCTTTAGCTTCTGATGAAGCTGCTGGAGCTTGTGGTGCTTTACCATTTACTGGTGCTGATGGCATCGTTGGAGTTGCTGGGTTAGCCGGTGTTGTTGGGTTAGTTGGATTAGCCGGAGCAACCGGTGTTGCTGGGTTAGCTGGGGCAGCTGGGGTTGCTGGGTTAGCCGGTGTTGCTGGGTTAGCCGGTGTTGTTGGTTGACTTGGGTCTGTCGGTTTCACCGGACTTGTTGGGTTTGTTGAAGGTGTTGATGGAGAACCTGGTTGAGATGGAGTGAGTGAGCCTCCATTTGTAGTACCTTCTTTGACTTCTTTATAAACGTAAGTTACTTCTGTTGTTCCTTCTGTTACTTTACCATTTTCATCACCTTTAGTTGAAGTTGGTACTAATACGTATAGTTTTCCATCTTTCGTAGTGATTGTAGCTGGTTTGTTGTCAGTTGTGTCATATGCTGAGCTTACTGATCCGTCTGTAGTATCTTTAACGTCTTCTGCGATTGTGTTACCCGCTTCGTCTACATAATGAACGACTACGTTTCCTTTAATTTCTTTATACACATATGTTACTTCTGTTGTTTTACCTGCTTCAACACTTCCGTTTTCGTTACCTTTAGTTGATGCTGGTACTAATTCGTATACTCTTCCTTCTGCAGTTGTAATACGAGTTGGTTTCATATCATTATCAGTAGTGTTGTAAGCAGCTCCTGGTTTACCGTCTTTGGTATCAACAGCGTCAGTTTGGATTGTGTTTCCAGCTTCGTCTACATAGTGAACTACTACTTGTCCTGCTTTTTCGTAAACGTAAGTTACTTCAGTTTTACCTTCTACTACATCTCCTGTTTCAGGTTTAGAATCGTCTTTAACAGCTTTTTCTGTTAAGTAATATTTAACACCATCTTTTTCGATTGTTGCTGGTTTATTGTCAGTTGTATCGTATTTAGCGTTTAGAGAAGCACCTTTAGTATCTTCTTTATCTTCAGCAATCACGTTGCCTTCTGTGTCAACGTAGTGAACTACTACATCTCCAGTTACTTCTTTATAAACGTAAGTAACTTCTGTTGTTCCTTCTGTTACTTTACCAGACTCTTCACCCTTAGTTGAAGTTGGTACAAGTACATATACTTTACCATCTTTTGTAGTGATTGTAGCTGGTTTGTTGTCACTTGTGTCATATGCTGAGCTTACAGATCCATCAGTCGTATCTTTAATGTCTTCTGCGATTGTGTTTCCAGCTTCGTCTACATAGTGAACGACGACGTTTCCTTTTACTTCTTTGTAGACATAAGTCACTTCTGTAGTTTTACCTGCTTCAACACTTCCGTTTTCGTTACCTTTAGTTGATGCTGGTACGAGTTCATATACTTTTCCTTCTGGAGTAGTGATACGAGTTGGTTTCATATCGTTATCAGAAGTATCATATTTAGCTCCTGGTTGACCATCTTTTGTATCAACAGCATCTGCTTGAAGAGTGTTTCCAGCTTCGTCTACGTAATGAACAAGAACGTTTCCTGCTTTTTCGTATACATAAGTGATTTCTGTAGTTCCTTCTACAACAGCACCGTTTTCTGGCTTAGAACCGTCTTTCAATTCTTTAGCTGTCAAGTAGTAAACTTGTCCATCTTTTTCAAGTTTAGCTGGTTTGTTGTCAGTTGTGTCATATTTCTCACTTAGTGATCCATTTTCTACATCTTTCGTATCTTCAGCAAGTGTGTTTCCTTCTGTATCAACGTAGTGAACGACGACATTACCAGTGATTTCTTTGTAGACGTAAGTTACTTCTGTCGTTTCTCCAGCTTTAACTTTACCTGTTTCATCACCTTTAGTTGACTGAGGGATTAATTCGTATACTTTACCTTCTGGAGTAGTGATACGGTTTGGTTTCATTCCGTTATCAGCAGTGTTGTAGTCTGAGTTTGGTTTACCGTCTTTTGTATCAACAGCATCTGCTTGAATAGTGTTACCTTTTTCGTCAGTGTAATGAACGACTACTTGTCCAGCTTTTTCGTAAACGTATGTTACTTCTGTTTTACCTTCTACTACGTCTCCGTTTTCTGGTTTAGAGTCATCTTTAAGAGCTTTTTCTGTTAAGTAGTAAACAGTTCCGTCTTTTTCGATTTTCTCTGGTTTGTTGTCAGTTGTATCGTATTTAGCGTTTAGAGAAGCACCTTTCGTATCTTCTTTATCTTCCGCAATTACGTTACCTTCTGTATCAACGTAGTGAACGACTACATCTCCAGTTACTTCTTTATAAACATAGGTTACTTCTGTAGTTCCTTCAGTAACCTTACCAGTTTCAGCACCTTGAGTTGCTGTTGGTACTAATTGGTAAACTTTGCCTTCTGGAGTCGTAATACGTTCTGGTTTCATTCCGTTATCAGAAGTATCATATGGTGTGCTAATTGATCCATCTGTTGTATCTTTAGCATCTTCAGCAATTTTGTTTCCTGCCTCATCTGTATAGTGAACTACTACATTACCTTTTACTTCTTTATAAATGTATGTTACTTCTTTAGTTTGACCTGATTCTACAGTACCTGTTTCATCACCTTTAGTTGATGCTGGGACTAGTTCGTATACTTTTCCTTCTGCAGTTGTGATACGAGTTGGTTTCATTCCGTTATCTGCAGTGTTGTATTCAGAACCTGGTTTTCCATTGTCAGTATCTTTAGCACCTGAAGCAATATCTTTACCGTCTGCAGTTCCTACTAATGGAGTTCCGTCTTCTGTTTGGTAATTAACGATTACTGATCCAGCTTTTTCATAAACGTAAGTTACATCAGTTTTACCTTCAACTACGTTTCCAGTTTCTGGTTTAGAATCATCTTTAAGACCAGCTTTTGTAATGTAGTATACAGTTCCGTCTTCTGCAGTGATTTTTTCTGGTTTGTTATCAACAGCAGTATCATATTTTTCGCTTAGAGATGCACCTTTAAGGTCGTCTTTATCAGCTGCGATTTTGTTACCTTCTGTGTCAACATAGTGAACTACTACATCACCAGTTACTTCTTTATAAACGTATGTTACTTCTTTAGTTTCTCCAGCAACAACTTTACCAGTTTCTTCACCTTTAGTTGCTGTTGGTACTAATTCGTATACTTTGCCTTCTGCAGTTGTGATACGAGCTGGTTTCATTCCGTTGTCAGAAGTATCATAATCTGATCCTGGTTTTCCATCTACAGTGTCTTTAGCACCTGAAGCTACATTTGCACCAGCTGGGTCAACACCTACTAATGGAGTTCCATCTTCTGTTTGATAGTTAACGACTACTTGTCCAGCTTTTTCATAAACATAAGTTACTGTAGTTGTACCTTCAACAACATCTCCAGTGGCTGGTTTAGAATCATCTTTCAATTCTTTAGCTGTTAGGTAGTATTTAACACCGTCTTTAGTGATTTCAGCTTTTTTGTGGTCTGATGTGTCGTATTTAACGTTTAGAGAAGCATCTGTTTCGTCTTTTTCGTCTTCTGCGATTACGTTACCTTCAGTATCTTCATACTTAACGACAACATTACCTTTTACTTCTTTATAAACGTAGGTTACTTCTTTCGTTTCACCTGCAACAACTTTACCAGTTTCTTCACCTTTAGTTGCTGTTGGTACTAATTCGTATACTTTACCTTCTGCAGTTGTAATACGGTTTGGTTTCATTCCGTTGTCTGCAGTGTTGTAGTCAGTTCCTGCTTTAGCGTCTGTAGTGTCTTTAGCACCTGAAGCTACATTTGCACCATCTGCAGTACCTGTTAATGGAGTTCCGTCTTCTGTTTGGTAGTTAACGATTACTGATCCAGCTTTTTCGTAAACGTAAGTTACTGTAGTTGTTCCTTCTACTACGTCTCCAGTAGCTGGTTTAGAACCATCTTTCAGTTCTTTAGCTGTTAAGTAATATTTAACACCATCTTTCTCGATAGATTCTTTTTTGTGGTCAGCTGTATCGTATTTAACATTTAGAGAAGCATCTGTTTCATCTTTTTCGTCATCAGCAAGTGTGTTACCTTCAGTATCTTCATACTTAACGACAACATTACCTTTAACTTCTTTGTAAACGTAGGTTACTTCTTTAGTTGTTCCTGATTCAACCTCACCTGTTTCTTCACCTTCAGTTAAGTCTGGAACTAATTCGTATACTTTGCCTTCTGCAGTTTTAATACGAGTTGGTTTCATTCCATTGTCTGCAGTGTTATAAGCTGTACCTGGTTTACCATTATCAATGTCTTTTGCACCTGATTCTACAGTTTTACCAGCTCCATCTTCGTCTACTACTGTTCCTGCAAGTGGAGTTCCATCTTCTGTTTTGTAGTTAACGATTACTGATCCAGCTTTTTCATAGATGTAAGTTACTTTTGTAACACCTTCTACTACTGTTCCTGTTTCAGCTGGTGATGTAGTTTCTGTACCATTTACAGATGTCATTGTGTTTGCTTCGTTTAGGTAGTAAACATTTCCTTGTGCATCTGTAAGTTTTTGAGGTTTTTCAGTTTCATTTTCTTTAGTGTTGTAAGGTACGTTTTTAGAAGCTGTAGTACTACTTACAATTACATCATTTCCATCAGCATCAACATAGTATTTCTCAGTTACTACTTCAGCTACTGTTTCAGGAGTATCAGTGTAAGGAGCTTTTAATTCTGTTCCGTCTTCTGTTTGGTAGTTAACGACTACAGAACCTTTTTTCTCGATTTCACGAGTTTTTTCTTCTGCATAAGTGTAAGTGATTGTTGTAGTACCACTTGCTAAACGGTATGCACGAAGAGGAGTGATTTCGTCACGGTAAGAATACTCTTCAACTTCCGGCGAAGGATCAGAAAATTTAAGAAGAAAATCACTACTATCTTCTAAAGTACTTGTTTCTTGATCAGTAACGCTTGCTATATCAGCTGTTATATCACTTGTAGGTCTTCCTTTATCATCAACTTGATCTCCCTTATCAGCACTAATCTCCAGAGGACCACCAGTTTTTGCCGCCATTCCTAAAGTAATATATCGTTTGAAATTAAGGAGGTTATCTTCAAATCCTTTTTCTTGAAGATATGCAAGATAGTTTTTTACAAGAGTTTTGTTTGCTTCTCCTGTTAAAGTATCTGGAGCCGCTTTAAAGTTTTGTACCATTGCATATGTTCTATTTAAAGTAGCCCCAGTTCCATCTTTATCATCTGCTACATTATCACTAGATGACAATTGTATCTGTGCTGTTAAAGAGAAACTCTCAGTTTTAGCTGTTACATAGGTATTTTTCTCAAGGACGAAAACATAATCACCTTCTTTGATTCCACCATCAGCTGTTACGTTAGCTGAAGTGAAGTTTTTTGCTGTTGCTTCTCCAGCTTTGAAAGCTTCTATCATCTTAGCATCAGAAGTGATCGCACCTGAATCAGCTTGTACATATTTACCATATGTTCCTTTTCCTGTTTGTTCAACAATCCAAGCTTTTCCACCAGGTTTTACAGTATCATAAGTGATTTTACCTTCTGCGTTACTTAACCCTTCTGGAGTCAATTTCGCAGTTACATCACCTAGAGTTGTGTCAGAGTACACTCCTCCACCGTTTCCAGTAGTTTCAACCTTAGGTTCTCCGATTAGGTGGTAAGTCTTCCCATCTTTTTCGATTGTTTCTTTCTTACCATTTTCTTTAGCGTCGTTTAGGTCGCTAGCTTCTGCATCACCACCTGTAGTTCCTTTGAAAACTTCTCCTGATTTACCGTATACATCGTATGGTGTTTCAATCGTTTTATCAGCACCAGAGTTTTGGTTTTTGTTTTCTTCTAATGCAGTATTACCCTCAGCAGTTACATATTTGTAGTCTACTTTTCCAGTTTTAGTAATTGTATTTGTTCCCTCTGCAGTTGGATCAGTTGAAAATGCCCTACCTGCATCTGGGTTCTCAATATTAGCTGTATCTACAATTACTGACCCCTTATCATTTGAGATCGTTGTTGTGTTGTCGCTGTTTTCTGTCATCGCTGCTTCTGCAATATGGGGTTGTCCTGCCATTGCAAGGGCTGCACCGACAATCAGACCGACTGTACCGATTTTGACTGAGTCTGAACGACCGTCTTTAAACTTACGAATGGAAAATTTTTCTTTTTTATTTATAAACATCTTCATCATCCTTTTTTTATTGTATAATTTTTATTTTTAAGCTGTTATTATGCTAATACTTGCTTGAAAACTTCAAAATTAGACACTTAATTTTAACACTTTAAAACCTCTTATACAAGGAATTTGAATACTTTTTGATCATTCAAACTATAGTTTTTTGCTATATTTATATATAAAAAATCCATATAGCGTATGGATTTACATATTTTAAAATATACATTTATGCTACCAGCCAAGTGAAACCCTTTCAAACTGACAGCCCAAGCGTCGCAATTCTTTTTGACGGTCCTCATAGTAGGGGAGGGAAATGCCTGTAATGGTCACATGGGGAAGGTCTTTCAAGTGCAGGCTGACTGATGAGGTAAAATGATAGACATGAACGAACTCGTATTCTTGAAAGAGTTGGGCTAGGACATCTTCAAAGATCAGCTCCGTCTCCAAGTAGGTCACATCAGGGATAGTGAAGGTTTCCTTGGGATGGGGTAGATAGAGGTCAATGGCCAAGGCCTTGGCATAGGTACTGATAAAGCGGATGGAGATCTGATCGTCCTCTTCAGAGAACTTTTGCCCCAGCAGAACCTTGACTGTCTTGCCATTTGAAACGGGTGCTTGTGGCAGGTCAAAAAAATGCTCCAGATATACTAGCTTTTCTCTAGCCACGACATGGTAATCACTGCGATAGAGGGTATAGTGCTTTTCCGTCCGCTCAATCAAGTCATCTCTGGTCAAGCCCAAAGAGCCCACCTGACTGGGTTGAAGGGGCCAAGCATACATACCCAAGGGATAAATATCCGCATAGCCATCATCGAAACTCATGAGGTGCTGGTAATTTGAACTAGCAACCAAGTCCAGAATCAAGCTATTGTCAAAGCTAGCATAAAAAATGGTGTCATAGTCGCCGGCAAGCTCCTGACAAATCTGAGCCAAGTCCGCTGCCGTCTGAGGATAGTAAACATGATCAAAATCCTTGGCATAATGCTCCTGACGGGCATTTTTGACAGGACTGACATAAAGGCTGACAAAGTCCTGATTAGGATAGAGTCTCTTGATATGCTGGGCAATCTTGGCCTGCAAGGGCGTTGTGGCAATGATGAGGTGTTTCATCTCTTTGATTCTCCTAGGTGGTGATGTTGCAGCAAGGTCTCAACGACTTCAAAGTCCAAGGCATCGTCGATATCATAAGAATAGAGTTTGGGCATTTCATATGCTACTGTCTTATCCGTGTAAAAGGTCTCATCTCGTAGGTAAAGGTCCTTGCGAGAAATCCAGATACTACCATTGGGATAGTAATAGACAGGCTCTTTTTGCCGAGCATAGTGCTTGGAAACCTGAGGCGGACGGATAAAAGCTGACTCCCCTAGCTGCAAGAAAAGACTGCGACTCTTGTCCGCCTTAACACAGGAAATCAAATGGTCGGCGCCAGACTGACAGTAAAGTTGATAGGATTCGATGAGGTGCTCTACCTCTCTAAGAGGTGAAGTCACCTGTAGATTGACAAAGACTTGCTCTTCCTCAAAGGGCTGTAAAAAGTCGCGTAAGGTTTCTAAGCTAGAGGTTGTTGCCAAGGCCAATTCTTTTGATCTGTGAACACAACGAATCTCTGGATAGGCTTGACGACAGAGTTCTAAATAGGCTAATGAGTCTGAGGAAACCCAGATATCACTAAATAGCTTGGAGGCTAGAGCGACTTCTATGGTATAGAAAACCAAGGGTTTGCCTGCAAGCGGTTTGATATTTTTATCCACTAAGCCGCGTGAACCCGAACGGATCAAAATGACGGCTATGGGTTTAGATGTTGCTTTCATATAGTCTTCCTAGAAATGAGATAAAAAGAGCAGATAAAGTAGTAATGATGCTATTTAACCAAGGATTGGGGTTGGCAAAGAAACCACTGTAATGATAGAGGACCAAGGCTCCTAGACTAAAGACCAGATAGATTTTAGCTAGTTGTAAACTCGGTTTTTTGAGGAGTAAGACCAAGAGGTACAAACCGCCAATCACACCTAAAGTCAGACCCATAAAGCCGTTAATCCATTCGTAGATGGAGTAGATTTCTGCACTCATGAGTAAGAGGCAGAGGAGCCAGGACAGACCTGCTAAGACAAAGGATAGGAGGCTTGGCGACCAGCGAATTTTTGTCCAAGCGAAATCCAACTTCAAGCAGGTCACGATTGCATTCATACTAGAAGAAACTGTGGATTGACCTGCTGCCAAGAGAGCCAGCATGATGAAACTACCAAACCAAGGTGCCAGACTCTCCCGAGCGTAAGCAATGAGGACAGGATTGGTCGATCTGGTAGCGAAATTTTCCTGACGAATCAAGCAGCCAATCAGATAGAGTAGACTAGCAATCCCAAAGGACAAGAGTCCCTGTAGCCATAAGATTTTTCCAATCTTCTGACGCCCTATTTTGCTATTAAAACGTTGGACGATATCCTGCGAAGAAACGTAGGAAAACAAGCTACTAAAACCTGCTCCTGCAACTAAGATAAAGACCATCTTCCCATCCAGAGTCTCTGCAAAGTGAGATAGCTGTTGACTGCTATTCACGACTAAACCAGATTGGGCAATTCTTGGTAGAAAGAGGGCCAATATAGCCAGTAGGACCAAGCCTTGAAAGAAGTCCGTCCACAGCACAACCCAGAGACCACCCCTTGCCAGATAATAGACCGTCAAAAGAAGGAGTAAACCTGACAAGACCAGCTAATTGATAGGGATAAAGGGCTCTAAGGCTTGAGACAACAAGTAGGTCACCACTGCTATTCGCCCCAACTGGTAGAGGATGAAAAGTCCTGAAGCCAGTGAACGAATGCCAGCCGATTGAAACTTATCCTCTAAAAGATGATAGGCTGTCTCGTAGTTTCCCTTTTTATAGAGGGGCAAAAAGTAACGATGAGCCAGTGGAATGGCTAGAAAGATGCCGCACTGGGCAAACCAGAGATAGGACCTGCCTGTATAGGCATTCCCCACCAGAGTCAGAAAGGAAATGGGGCTGAGTAAGGTCGCAAAGACTGAGAAGGCCAAAACTGTCACCGGAACAGCTTTCTTAACCTGATAATAGTCCTCCTCGCTCCCTTTTTTCCGATAGGCAATCCAGGAAATCAAGCCGAAATAAAGCAATAGGATGACTAGAATTCCCAACATCCTAGAAGTTCCTATCTAATAGTTCGCGGTAGCTTTGGGCCACCGTTTCCAGAGAATAGCGAGAGGATAAGGCTAGATTTTTTTCATTCGATAGATAAAAATCAGGCTGTTCCATCTCTTCGATCTTTTGAATCAACTCTGATTTGGTTTTAAACAAGTTGATGGCATTGGACTGGTTGGCATAAAAACGATGGGCAATCTCCACATCAGATAACAAGGCTAACAAACCTTGACTCAAGGCTTCAATACAGGCATTGGCAAATAACTCTGTATAACTTGCAGACAGATAGCATTGGTGGAGATGATAAGGTACTTCGTCAACGATACCTTTAAAGTGAATGGTTGGCGGAAGATCATATTGATTCTGTAATTCTGCTAGACGTTCCTCTGAGCCACCATAAAAGGTAATCTGGGCCTTGGAGCCACGTTTGTAGAGTTCGATAAAGGCTTCAATGACAAGTTCAACGTTCTTGCCTTCTCCCATATGACCCACCAAGCAATAGTCCAAAACAGGTCCGATTTTTCTTAGTTGACCTAATTTTTCTGTAAACATTGGTGGTAAAAACTTGGTATCATACCCTTGTTTCGCCAAAGTATCAGTCAACACTTCACTGGCAACCAGGTATTTGTTTGTCTTGCGCAGATTGGCGAGGCGTAAATCTCGCATGACATTTTCATGGACGACTTCATAATAATTTTTATCCGTGTTTTCCATGTAACGCCAAAGGCTGGGTTTGGGAACGATTTGTTGGTCACGGATGAAGAGGTCGGTTTGCTGGGCCCATTTGGCTAAGAACTTAACTAGCAAGTCCTCTTCAGAACGGATTTCTCCCTCGATACGGTAGATATACTCTGGATAAAAGATAGTGACAGGAGAGGGTTCTTTAAAGGGATCGATAAATCGTCCTTCCAGAGCCAATTCTCCATTTTCATGATACCAACGAAGTTCCTTTTCCTTGAAATCTTCGAACAAGAAGGGACCCTTGGTATAGTAATATCTCCCCGAGCCATCTCCTAGTGTAACTGAGGCCACAAAACCATCCTCATTGAGCTCCACCTGATCTCCATCTGCTAGCGTTAAACTTTCTGGCTTCACTGATAAGTCTGCATGGCCTATATCTGAAAAACTATGAGGGACGCAAAGCAGTTCCTTTTCTAAAAATCCTAACTTGATTAAATCTTTCTTCCAATCAGGTCGTAGCTGGGGACTTGATATGAGGTGGACGTAGTCCAAGCCTAGATGTCGTGCGATACGTGCTCGATAGACCTGGGTGCTCTCAAAGCCATAGCGATGAATTTCCTTGACTGGATGAATGGTGACAATTCTCGACATGTTATACATTCTTTCTCTCTTATTTTCTGCTCACAAAGGAAAAACCACCCTCGTCGAAAGGCGAGGGTGGTTCATCCGTTACAATGCTTGGGGATTTCCTAGCAAGTTCCCCCTCAAAAGGACTTTATGCTATTCTATCACAAAGACTGACCATCTGCAAGATAGACTGGCTTAGACAGGATAGCGTGGGGGAGTTTTCTTATTGTTTATAAATCGATTCTCTGAAATCATCTGTGCTACGTAGGTAGGCATTGTAGATTTTTTGTTTTAATAAGTGGACCCAACTTGCAGGAGCGTGGCTTGTCGTACGGTCAATGTTAGCCACATCTTTTGCCACTGCTTGATCGATGAGTTCTTGCATTTGAGCAGCTGAACGAATTGTAATCTCCTTGCTGCTGTTTGGTACACCAAGTTCATACTGAATAGTGATTGGTTTCAACTGGTCTTGCTTGCGAATACGTTTATTAAACATATCCTTCTTGAAATCAGCCCATGAACCATATTGGTTGGCAAAGACATTTTTCAAGACGAGACTATCAGTAATGAGTCCCACATCTTTCCTAAGCCAATCTGAATAGGTAATGTCCCCGTTTCGTTTAGCTTCTTCTGCATATTGGTTGGATACATATGGTAAGAACCCATCTTGATAACCTTTTTCTGCCAACAATTCGTAGGCTGTCTTTCTAAACATGATGTCACCAGGCGCACCCTTTGGATTACTGAGAGCAGCATAAATCGGTGAGAACATGCTGATAAGATGATAGCCATTACGAGTATAGTCACTCTTATCACGGTAAGCCCGACGGTTAATGATATCATTGTCAATCAAAGAATCAAGACTAGTTAGTTTACTTACTTCAGCATCTGTCAATGGGCGAACAGAATTTCCTGCATGAGTTTGTTTATGGTACTTGTCCTCAATGTAGAAATTCTCTATTTTTCTAAACCATTTTTTCTTAACATCATTTGACTTAGTTAAAATGGCATTGGCTTCCATAGCATCCAAGGTATACAAGACATCGTACATACCGTGCACATACTCTTGCAAGGCTGTGGCTGATGTAAAGCGACTTGTCGGGTCATAAGTATGCAAGCGAGTTAGTGAATCCTTATCCCCTTTATAGAGAGTATTCAAGACAATGGCATCCTTATCTAGACTGTCAGCAGATTGCAACAATCCTAAGGCATACAACTCTGCTCCCAATCCTTCACGACGACCTTTACCTTCAAAGTAAATATGTCCATCAGAATTGTGAACCATTTCATGGGTATAGACAGATGTTCCATATTTATCCAATAAGCGGTCGCTGACATAGTGGACCTCAGAACCGTTGGCATAGGCTCCAGCTCCTTTACTTTCCCCATACCACTTACCAGTTGGTCCAAAGAAGTTGTTGATAGAAGCAATAGCCTTATCAGACAGGGTAGCCCAGTAATAATTACTATTGCTATCTTTCATACCAAAGCCATCTGAAACCATGACTGAACGGAAGAGTTTTTCTTTGTATTCTGGTGAAAGGAGGTGGTACCAGATATCGTAGTGGTCTCGTTGCCATTCAGCTGACTGGTCGACCTTAGCACGGACATACTGACGCAATTCTTCTCCTGATAAGACTGTATTATTGATACGGTCACGGTAACGTTCGTAACCACCAAAGGCCAAGGTAGAAAGATTTGAAATCACATAAACATCTTCTTCTGGCAATGTTAATAACGGTAGGAGCATGTTTTTTAATTTCCAACTTGGTGCCGTAATACGGTCATAGACTCCCAGCGTATACTTACTATCCGGTCTAGCTGACTCTTGTTTAGCACTCACTTCTGGAATTGCTGATTTACTCTCTACTATATAGGCCTTGGTATTCGTCTTCAACCATTCATTATTGGTTTTAGTTGGTAGGAAGAGTTTTCTGTAAGACTCTAGTAAATCAGTCACTGTCTTGCGACCTTTTGCAGGGGCCAGAGTTGTTTCATAGGCACTTATATTATTTGATGCCTTGAGATTTTCCATACCGCTCTGACCTAGAGCAATGATAGTATCCAAGGTTGAAGCTGTGCTATTGCCATCAAAGTCAAACTTATAGCTATTGAGATCCTTGGTATTGATGTGATCGTAGTTGATATTGTACCAGCGATTGAGGTAGGTCAAACCAAGCAAGAAAGCTTCCTTGTTGTTCTTGATTTTCTCGCTGATGTAGGTTGCTACACTATCTCCCATCGTATTGATAGACTTGTCCATGACTAGCACTTTACGAAGATGTTCGCCGATATTGGCCTTGACTTTTTCAAATTCTTTGTCCAAATACAGCGGATCAAGTGGAGCATCTGCCTCAATACCCAGAACTCTTCTCATGGCTGCTGAGTCATATTCGACCCCTTGCAAATCTGCTAGGACCCGATCAGTCACTTTCGTATAGTCAGATAAAAAGACCTCTGGTGTAAAGATAAAGTTTTTACCTGCTACGCTGTACTCTGCAATTTGTGTATTTTTGAAGTTTTCTTTGTAGGTGACATCCAGATAACTGATTGTATTATCAGCAAAATGCAACATCAGTTTATTGATAGCTACTTTATTGGCCTGAATATCTGTGATGATGTCATTGTCCTTCATTGGTACGACATCCAGCAGTTCTGTAGTATAGAGCTTATCAGTAGGATCAACTTGATTTCCATAGTGAACCACTAACTCTTTGTTATAGAAAGGCATCAATTTCTCGATATTGTGATAAGCAACTTTTCGACTAGCTTGGCCTTGACTTAACTGAGTATAGTCCACACTGTGCTGATTGGCCTTGAGTGTTTGACCTGTATCGTTTAGTGTCACTGTCATCCCATAAGACTGAACCTTTTCTCTGGCCTGATCTTGGGTGATTGGGGTCGCATAGAGATCGGCCTTCTTGTTCTCAACGGCAGTGCTGGCATCTTTGATGTCCGCTCCCTTATATTGGTCTCCTGTGATGGCATAACCATCTCCAGTATTAACCATGCTAACGACATGATGGATACGGCCATTTTGCCATGTAGAGCCAGCTATACCTCCGACACGTGGATAGGTTGTTGTATTGAGGATGGTTCCACTTGCTAGTGCATGAGAGACCAAAGCACCACTTTGAACTTTCCCTACAATACCTCCAGCAAATTGGTCATTGTTGCGGGCATTGCTAGAAATACTTGCATCAACGGCTACCTTATCAATCTTAGCCTTAGTACCAGATAGGAGCCCTGCTATACCTCCCACATAGTAAGGAGAGGCATCCGCATGCTTGGCCTGAATGCTACCTGTAAAGAAACTATTGGTTATTTCTGTATCTTGAGCCTTTGCTACCAAACCTGCAACTGACTTGCTACCTGTCAATTGACCTTCTACAGCTACATTACTAATCTGGCTGTTAGTAGCTACTTTTGCTAGGCTGGCTGTATCTTCTTGACTCTTAATATTTACCGCTTTAAGGTCAATATCTTTGACAGTAGCCTTGGTCAAGTTATCAAACAAGGCTGTCTTAAGGTCATAAATCGCAAACGGCTTACCGTCACTCGCACCGATAAGATTACCAGTGAAAGTTCCTGTCACATAACTGGTTTGTCCCTTAGCTAAGGACACTTCATCAGCTGTCATATCAGCTCCAAGTTTAAAGGTTCCAGCTAGATTACCCTGCATGGCAGCAATCAGTTTCTTGAAGGAAGTATAGACACCGTCCTTGGCAAGCTTTTGCTTATCAACTGTGAAGCTATAGTTATCCTTATATGCTGAACCTTCCTCTTGAACTAGTTCATTAAAGGCAACGGTTACCTTGTATTTCCCATCCTCTGTTTCCTTAATAGAGCTAACTGGCAGCAACATTTCCTTCATCTTGTCTGATTTGACTTTGACAAAATAAGGTGACAAATCACTTGGTACTTCTGATAAGTTCAGATAACGACGGTAGTGACCATCTTCCTTACCATAGAGCCCCACTTCATCCACATCTTTGATTTCAATTTTTTTATAGTCTAACTGAAAATCTTTCGTTGATACTTCTGTACTTTCCTGATCAGATTGTCCTAGATTATAGGTCAGGTAAGTCTTAAGATTGTATGACGTATAGTAGTCCAATCCATCAATCGTTTGTTGGGCTGATGGATCTTTCAAGTTCACCTCTTTGACCAATGTTCCATTTTGGTAAATTTGGGCCTTGGCCTTCACAAAGGCAGACGTTGGGTCATCCAGGTGATAGTTGACTGCTACTGCTTTTTTGCTCTCCTCTTTAACCAGATTAGTGATTTCAACCCTTGGTTTGGTTTTAACAAGACTACCCACCTTGACAATCTCTTTGGTTGGTTCTACTTCTGTACGTGAGATTTCCTTGCTAGCTTCTAGCTTACCACCTACGAGATAATCTTCATACTCGATTGTTCGTAAACCGTCTTTTCCTTTCTGAGCAATTTCTCGATGATTTTTTAAGATAGTCGCATCTTCAATTTCTTCAGTTTCATGAGGAATGGTTTCTGTTACTGTACGATGATTACTTGTCAAAGGCAGTTCAGGAAGAGCCTCTGCTACAGCAGCCTCGCCCTCGTGACCGAGCTCTTGCGTACCTTGAGTACTGATTGGGCCTGTGTAAGATGGCTGAACAGGTTGAACTAAAGCTTCACCCTCATGGCCGGGCACTTGCGTACCTTTGGTACTAATTGGGGCTGTGTAAGATGGCTGAACGGGTTGAACTAAGGCTTCACCCTCATGGCCGGGCTCTTGTGTACCCTTACTGCTAATAACTTCTGCAGGCTCTGGCACTGTTGGTTCAACTGGAGCTTCCTCCTGAGGCACTGTGTAAACTGGTAGTTCTGGTTGGACTAGGGCCTCACCCTCATGACCTGGCTCTTGCGTACCTTGGATACTAATTGGGGCTGTGTAAGATGGCTGAACGGGTTGAACTAAGGCTTCACCCTCATGGCCGGGCTCTTGTGTACCTTGGGTGCTAACGGGTTCTGTATAAGACGGTTGCTCTGGTTGAACTAGAGCCTCGCCCTCATGACCTGGCTCTTGAGTACCTTGGGTGCTAATTGGGGCTGTGTACGCTGGTTGCTCTGGTTGGATTAGAGCCTCGCCCTCGTGACCTGACTCTTGTGTTCCTTTTGCCTGCACTACAGTTTCATTATTTTCTTGTGGTTGAGGCTCTACAGGAGAAGATGTTCCTCCTTGCTGATTCTCTACCACTGGGCTTTGCGAAGCTGGCGGTACTGGATTTGTCTGTTCTTGATTCCCACCAGTTTGGCTTGAATTTGTTGCAGACGGTGTTGCCGGTCCTTGTTTTTGGTCTGGCTCCTCACCTTTTGCAACATGACTATCCTTACTCTCCTGACTCTGAGGAACTGCTAGTTGCTGACTAGTATCCTCATTTTTAGGATACATAGCCATTACTGCTGAGCTATCTTCATTTTTTATGTTAGACTTGCTGTCATTTGACTGCTTAACAAATTCAGTTCCCATCGTCGAATCTGCTGAATGAGTAGTAACTACTTCCTGAGATTGACTGTTTTCTAATTCAATCTCTTGATTTCCAGTAGATTCTGCTAGTTTGCTAGTTGTCGGTACAGAAAGAGCTGGCTTATGTTCCACATATCCTAGATAAGTATAACCAGGAATATCAATCGGAGCTGGCAAGGCATCTCCTGCCTGAACCGATAGTTGGGTGTTATAAGCAGCTAATGTCTCGCTCGTCAAAGCAAGGGCAGTTGAAGACAGCAACTGACTGCCTAGAGCGCTTACTAACAAGAATCGACTAATCTTGCTCTTGCCATCACGTCCCTTAAGAACTACTACAACCAATAAACTAAGGCCCGCCACCAAGGCAACAGTTCCCAATGGAGAGCTAGTCCCCGTATTGGGCAATACTTGATTTGCTCGATAAACCAGATAGTAGGTAGCGTCCGTTTCTTCCGCTACTTGTGGTAGGGATGTAACCAAGAGACCCTTCTCTTCATCAGTCAAGTCCGACTCTAAAACGTAGGTATAGTTAACGGTATGAGATTCTTGGGCAGATACAGTCTGTAGGCCAGTTCCCATCAAAAAGAAACACGCAACTGCCACAGATACAAGACCAACTGCCAATTTTCTTAATGAGAAATTCTGTCTTTCTTCTCCACTAGTTTTGAAATTCATATTCCCCTCTTTTTACATTTTTAAATTAGTATATTAATTTATTGTGAAATATACAACTCTTTCCATTATACATCAACTTTTTAAAAGATTCTAGGGATAGATATACAATTGAACGGATGGGAAAAATAAAGTAACTAATTAACTAAGTAATTAACTGGTTTGAAAAAGCTAAGACGAACTTCCCACCACACTTACTTTACGATTTTTCAGAAATAAACTATCAACAAAAAAATGAAGAGAAGCACTATTTCTTCTCTTCATTTTTAAAATTATAGTAACAAATTTATGTTATCTAAAGTTGTGAAAGTAACACTTTAGCTCCTAGTTTACCCATTCACCATTACCATTTACACGGTAACCATCTGGTGTTGTTGTGCTGACTGCCAAAGCTCCTGAGCCATATGCATAGTACCAGTATTGGCCAACTTTAAACCAACCTGTCTTCATGATACCAGACGCATCAAGGTAGTACCAAACTCCATTTTCTTTGAGCCAGCCTGTCTTCATAGCTCCTGAGCCATCAAAGTAGAACCATCTATTTCCATCTGTACCCCAGCCTGTAAACATAGCGCCTGAGCTACTCAAGTAATACCAGCTACCATCTACTTTTACAAATCCTGTCTGCATGACACCTAGGTCATCCAAGTAGTACCATTTACCACCCGTTTTCACCCAGCCTGTCTTCAAATCACCAGACTCATAGAAATACCATTTCCCATCTGTTTTCACCCAACCAGATTGGTCTGAACTAGAAGTTCTAAATTCTTTCAGCGCTTTTTCAACTACGACTGCTTTATTTTTAACTGTTGACAAGTTAGATGAAGTCACTTCTGCATATTGAATAGCAGGACCGTAACTGCCTACCAACTCTTCTGAAGTAGCAGCATCACCAAAAGCCTGAGCAATCGTTACGGCATTATATGGGTTATTTGGGTTCTTAAAGGCAGCCATCCCCATATGTGTAAATTTAGGGCTAATCAAAGTCTGATAATGACCAGATCCACCATTTGTTGAACCACCTGATTTTTTCTTCACGTAGTCTGCTTTTTCAGCACGCCATTGTTCAAGAGCTTTTAGGAAACCATCATGGTTCCAACCCAAGTTTTCTCCTAGTACACTGTTTCCTGATGGGAAGGCACTCCAGATTTCTTTACCAGAAAGACGAGTATGGTCCATGGTTACAGAAGCTTCTGCAGCTCTGGCAAAAGCTGCCTTTTCTAGGTCAGTCGACCATTTGATAGGAACATACTTATCTACCAAGCCTTCGTCAGCTGCCTCTTTACGGATAGCATTGATGGCATCTAAGATAGCTTGTTGGTCTGGAGTCAAAAATTCTCCCTTTAATCCAACCAAAACATTGCCACTAGCAGGGTTAAGCACTTCTGAACTCAAGACATTTTCATTTCTACCATCAGCAGATTGTGTTGCCACAAGTCTGTCATTGGCAAAAACATCATTTGTCAAAACTGCTCCAGCTAAAGTCAAAGCCAAGGCGCTAGCAAATACAATTTTCTTCATTTTTTTCTCCTTTTATCCTTTAGATAGGACAGGTATTTTCAATATTAAATTATATCATATTTTCCTATTCTTTGCCCATTTCTACTAATGTTATAAGGTAAATACTATTCCCCAAAAAGTAGAAATTCCTATCCTTTTATTTCACAACAAGCTCATAACGTGTCTTGCTTGTAAAGGTTTGACCGGCTTTAAGAATGACTTGGTCTTTGAGGTCGCTGTGAATGGCATCTGGTAAAGCCTGCGCTTCAAGGGCAATCCCATTGTGCTGTACCATTGGTTTGCCAGCCACAAGTACACTCTCATCCACAAAGTTTGCTGTGTAGACCACAAAACAAGGAGCCTCTGTCTTGAAAAGCAGGAAGCGACCCGAATTTTGGTCATAAAGGAAACCAGCATTGTCATGGTCTGCAGGAAGGGCAAATGGGTGATCCAAACCAGATACCAGCTGGATTTGCTCATCTTCTTCTGCAAAGATATCTTTCAACAAAGCACCATTGTAGATGTGTTTGACCACATCACGAGTAGCATCTGGAGTTTTTGCAGGAACACCGTCGGGAGCGATTGGGTAAATGCCCTCTGTGTTTAGTTGGAAGACATGACGGTCAATCGTCTGCGTGAAATCACCAGACAAGTTGAAGTAGCTGTGATTGGTTGGATTGACCAGCGTATCCTGATCGGTCGTTACCTTGTAGCTGATTTCATAGGCACCAGTTTCTTCTAAGTGGTAACTGATCCAAATCTTGAGATTTCCAGGAAATCCTCCTGTCCCATCTGTACGCTCTGTGTAGAGGGTCAAGCCATGGTCGCTCACTTCAACTAGTTCAAACAAGCTCGAATCCCAACCAGTTGAACCACTGTGGTTGCAGTTGCTAGCATTGTTGACTTCAAGGTCATAGGTCTTGCCATTAAGCTCAAAGGTCGCGCCAGCAATACGACCTGCCACAGGACCTACACTAGCTCCATGCTTGGGACTATTGCCTACATAGCTATCAAAGTCATCAAATCCCAAGATTACATTGGCAAAATTTCCAGCCTTGTCAGGCGTGACATAGCGCAAGATGGTCGCACCATAAGTCATAACCTCAAGCTGGTAGCCACCGTCTGTCTCAAATCGATAGGCCAAGACATCCTTGCCCTCAACATTTCCAAATACACGCTCTGTGTATGCTTTCATTCCATTCTCCTTTTACTATTTCTCTCAAGCAAACAAACCATAGAAAGCGAATTGACAATCTATGGTTTACTTGTATGATTTACAAACTCCTTTATCAAGAATCTATAAACGCAGTATTACTTTTGATATTCGTGGATGATAACACCTTGTACCACACGGTTTACTGTACCTGTAGGAGACGGTGTATCAGGTTTATTTTCTACCTTGAGTGAAGTCAATAGGGCAAAGAGTTGGGCATAAACGATGTAAGGGAAGACACGGTAAATATCATTCAAGACACCGCCACAACCAAGGGCCACTTCTTTGACATTTTCAAGACCAAAAGCTTGATCACTCAAAAGCACAACACGACGAGCAATCTGGTCACCTGCAACTTCACGAACTAAGTCCAAGTCGTACTTACGAGTGTAGTCTGTTGTTGTACCAAAGACCAAAACAACTGTGTCTTCGTTGATAAGAGATTTTGGACCGTGACGGAAGCCAACTGGGCTTTCATACATAGTCGCAACTTGACCAGCGGTCAGTTCCAAAATCTTGAGCTGAGCTTCATGAGCAAGACCGAAGAAAGGACCAGCGCCTAGATAGATGACACGGTTAAAGTCTAGGTCAACAAGTTCTTTGACATCTTCTGCATTTTCTAGAATTTTACGGGCAAGACTAGATACAACTTCAAAACGTTCAGCTTTAACAGCAAATTCTGTAGGATCAAAGACCAAGAGAGCTGTTAGCATCATAGAGGTAAAGCTAGAAGTCATGGCAAATCCAGCATCATTGGAAGCAGCTGGTTGCAAGAGCAAGAGATTGCGGTCATCTCCATGAGCTTGAAGAGCCAATTTACCATCTGCTGCACAAGTAATCGTCACTTGGTAAAGCTCATCCACCAAGGATTTAGCCAAATCAACAGTCGCCACACTTTCAGGTGAATTTCCACTACGAGCAAAAGATACAAGGACAGTTGCCACATCTTTTTTCAAATAGGTTTCTGGATTGGCAACGATATCTGTGGTCGCAATAGCATTGAAATTCCATTTTCGTTCGTCATAGACTTCCTTAAAGTAAGGTACCAAGGTATCTCCCACATAAGCAGAAGTCCCAGCACCTGTCAAGATAACCTTGATATAGTCATGTTTATCCGCAATCTCTTGCAGGAAGGCTGCAATTTCTTCACGTTTTGCTTGATAAGATTCAAAAGCTTCTTTCCATACATCAGGCTGTTGGTAGATTTCACGTGTAGTGATTTCTGCACCCAATTCAATCAAGTCTTCTTTTGTATAATGTAGCATTGAGTTCCTCTTTTTCTATTAAATATGGGAATGGGAGTAAGCCCCATTCCCATGTATATTCAATATAAGATGCTCTAAGTCACATCTTATTCGTCTTCGTCATCATCGAAGCCTGCTAACAGGTCATTAACTTTCACAATGCTTTCTGCAGCACGGCTCTTATAGTCCGCATCTGCACCTGTAAGGCTAGCATTGATAAATTCAATCACCATTGGAAGATTCATCCCTGCGTAAAGTTCGATATCACGACCTTCCATAATTAAACGGCTTACCACGTTACATGGTGTTCCACCGAGAAGATCCGCAAAGACTAGGAAATCATCCAATCCTTCAATAGCAGCTTCAAATTTTGCAGTAAATTCTTCTGGGCCATCTTCTGGAAGAAGAGCCACTGCATGAATATTGTCTTGTGAGCCCATAATCATTTCTGTGCTGCCTTTAAGCTCCTCACAGAAGCGACCATGGCTGACCAAAATTAATGATTTTACCATAAAACTTATTTAGGTCCCATTCCAAATGCAAAGTGACCAAGGGCAGAAAGACCTACTGCAAGAACGATAATGATACCGATAGCTTTAGTAGAGGTCATACCTTTCTTACCAAGCAACCAGAAGATAAAGGCAGTAAAGATTGCTGGAAGCAAACGTGGGAAGATTTGGTTCAAGATGTCTTGGAAATCAATCATCTTTTCACCGATTGGCAATTTATAAGAAATTTCAAAGTTGATCATTGTGGCTACAAGAGCACCCATCATGAAGACACCAAGTACAGATGCAGCGTCAATCAAAGCTGTCAATGTACTTTGCATGTTGTTGATAAGGTTAACCCCTTCTTTGTAGGCAAATTCTAACTGTTTCCAACGGAAGATGTCATACACTACTGCAACTGCAATCCAAAGGAAGATACCCCAAGGTTGGCCAGCGATAGCCATAGTTGCTGCGATAGATCCCATGATAGCAGGTACAAGCGAACCAAAGATTGTATCTCCAAGAGGAGCAAATGGTCCCATCAAACCTGTCTTGATACCGTTAACGGCATCTTTTGAACCTACACCATCTTTTTCTTCCATGGCAAGGTCAAAACCAGCGATAATGGTATGGAAGAATGGTGAAGTATTGAAGAATTGAGTATGAACTTTCATCATTTCTTTCAATTCAGGAGTTCCATCCCCATACATTTTACGCAATTGAGGCAAGATCATGTACAGGTAACCAGAAGCTTGCATACGTTCGTAGTTCCAACCTAATTGGAAAGTAAACAAGCTACGTTTATTGATTTGATTAAAATCTTCTTTTGTAAGTTTGTAATTAGAATTCGTCATCTTCGATTTCCCCACTTTCTGATGGTGTAGAAGGTGCTGCTACAGCTACTTTTTGGCTATTTTTGAAGTGAAGCACTGCAAGGAAGATACCTACGATAGAGATACCGATCATAGACAAACCTTTGAAGTTGTTCACGAAACCAATTTTTTCAGCAACATCTTTCGGTAGAGTGCCTACGATACCAGCAACAGCGCCACCAAGACCTGTTACATATGAGTAAAGAACAGTCAACATAGCTGTTAAACCGAATCCCATAGCAAGGTAGTGAAGGTTACGTTTAACTGGAAGGTAACGAAGCAAGATTGCAAATCCAAGACCTGGAAGCATACGTCCTGCAAGTGTCAAACCATCTGCAACCCATTGGTATTTTGTAACGAAATCTACTACGTGTTGTACAAATTCACCACCAAAAGCAAGCGCAAAGAAGACTGGAAGGGCACGAGATAGAGCCCAAGGAATCGCACCAAGCAAGTAGTTACGTTCAATACCTTTATAGTCAAAGCGTTCGATTGCAGCATCCACACGGTGAGCGAAGAAAGTAGTTGTCATACGTCCAAGAACGTCGAAGTATGTCAAGAGAGCTGCTACTGGCACAGCGATTGTTGTAATCGCAAGTGCTGTATCAATTCCTTGTGAAACAGAGAAGGCTGTCGCAAGAACCGCACCAGAAGTTGCGTCGATGCGAGAAGCACCACCGAAGGTACCAACCCCAAGAACGAATAGTTGCAAGTTACCACCGATAAGTAGACCAGTAGTCACATCTCCCATGATTAAACCAGTAATGAAACCAGCAAATACAGGGGAACCTGCAGATGAAACGATTGTCAACTCATCACAGATTTGATAAGCTGAGTACAAAGTGAGAAGTAAAATTTGCCACCATTGTATCATAACAATGACCTCCTAAAAAATTTTTCCTATTTTAATAAGCTCAAAAAGTCTGAAATTGGATCATTTGGAACCATTTGAGCAGTTAGTTTAACACCTTTTTCTGCCAATTTGTGGAAGTCTTCCACATCCTTATCCACTACGTTGATAGAACGTGTGATGGCGCGAGTTTCTGGTGTTTGAGACATATTCCCAACATTGAGAGTTTCAATTGGTACACCTGCTTCAACCAAACCAAGGAAGCGGTCTGGTTTACGAGCCACGATAAAGAGACGTTGGCTATCATATTTACCAGCAAGAATATTGGCTGCCGCTTTTTCAATTGGCAAAATACTCAATTTTACACCTGGTGGTGTCGCAAGTTTCAAACCACTCTTTTCAACGTCGTTGTTGACAACTTCGTCATCTACAACCATAATACGTGAAACATTTAGTTTTCCAGCCCAAAGATTGGCTACTTGTCCGTGGATCAAACGTCCATCGATACGGCATCCTACAATTGTCATAAGTTTTCCCCCTTTATGTGTTTTAGTGTAGGTTTTCGAGTTAAATGAATCTCTTCTTTATATTCACCTTCTGTTTCAAAGATGATGATGCGGTTATCACCTTCCTTGAGATAGCTATGAGGGATATAAAGCGAGAGGGTCGGGCCGACGTTCCAAAAACGTCCTAGATTCTGCCCATTGACAAAGGCAACTCCCTTACCAAACTCAGATAAGTCTAGGTAAGTATCTTTTGGCTCTTGGACTGTAAAGTCATAAGCGTAAAAGGCTGGTTGCCCTTCTGTCCATCCTTTTGAAAAATCAATTTTCTCAGGATTATCTAGTGGGAGTGGATAGTGTTTCCAGTTTAGTAAGAAGTGCAAATCCTTACAAACCCCTGTCCGAATTCCCTTACGTTGCGTATCTGCTAAGAACTTGTGTCCATAGTTGACACGCCCCATATTTTCTACCAAGATATCTAGCCTAGATAGCGCTTTCTTTTCACCTTGATAAAAAATATCTTCCCCAATCTCTGTCTGATATTGGGTTTCAACCCACTGACCATCGACATAAAGCTGAGCTCTATCTCGACCGTCAATGATACGAAGTCTTTCTTCTTCTGCATCCCAGTTTGTTTCTGTTCGATAGAGTAGATAGCCATAGCTTTGTCCCAACTCCTCCATCTTTTTAGGATAGAGGCTTTCTACTGGACTTGACAAGCTATCCAGGGTTTCAAACAAGGAAACTTTTTCAACTAGTGGAATAGCATCCAACTCCATACTCTCTTTGTAGAGTGGTTCCAACTGCGGATACTCTGGAAAATGTGTTGCCATCATCTTCTTGACTGCCAGATATTTGGCAGTTGGATTTCCTTCTTCATCCAGAAGGGCATCGTAATCATAAGATGTAACTTGTGGCAGGTCCAAAGTTCCTCGAGCTGAGCAACCATTCATGAAGCCAAAGTTTGTACCACCGTGGAACATGTAAAGATTGATTGAACCTTGTTCCAAAACCTCTCGAACTGCATCTGCCAACTCTTTTGGATCCCGTGTGATAATCGGTTCTTTCCAACGATTAAACCAGCCATCCCAGAACTCCATACACATGAGTGGCCATTTCTTGCCATGTTCATCAAAGAATTCCTGCATCTGTGAAAAATTGTAAGGTGCCTTAGAACCAAAGTTACCTGTTACAAAGAGGTCATCTTCGATTAAGGTTCCCGCTTTCAGAGTTGCTCTCCAAGGACCATCTGACGTAAAGAGGGGACAGGTTACGCCACGCTCTTCCATCAACTGTCGAATGGCTCTTAGGTAAGCCTTATCTTCGCCATAAGAACCATATTCATTTTCAACCTGCATCATAAGGATATTGCCACCATTGTCCAACAAATGTGGCATCAACCGTGACAAGAGCTGGTCATAGTAGCGACCAACAGCCTCAATATAGGCAGGATCTGAGGAACGAAGTCTCATATTCTTTGTTAAGAGCCAAGCTGGTAAGCCACCGAATTCCCACTCCGCACAAATAAAGGGAGAGGGACGAACGATAGCGTAGAGACCCAAATCTTGTGCTGTCTGAAGAAATCGCTCCAAATCCAGAGCTCCTTCAAAGTGAAACTCACCCTCACGAGGCTCATGTAAATTCCAGGCCACATAAGTCTCTACTGTATTAAAACCAAGAGCCTTCAAGTTATAGAGCGAATGATACCAATCTTCTGGAGGAACCCTAAAATAATGAATGGCGCCAGATAAAATCTTAAATGATTTTCCATCGAGATAAAAATCATCCCGTATCTCAAATCGTGTCATATTCTTACCTTCTGACAATTAAAGTTTACGCTTTCATTTGTTGATATAGCAAATATATCTCAATATCTTGCATTTGTCAATAGGTTTTCACAATTTTTTTCATTTTTCACTAAATTTTACACAAAAAACTTATAAAAATCTTTTAATCTATAGTCATAACAACATTTTAGTACCATGTATAAAAATGTAGATTTTTCTATTTATTCCTATGTAAATTAACCTTATAGCCTATTATTCTAATTTTTTTATTCAAAAGGCTACTATTCTTTCCAGTTTTATGGTAAAATCTTTAACGGAGAAGGAAAATAGAGGTGAAAATATGGCAATTCCAAAGTATCAATATATTAAAGATGAGTTAAAGAACAAAATCATTTCTGGTCAATTTGCCAGTGGAGATAAATTCTACACTGAAGCTGAATTGATTGCAATGTATGATGTGAGTTCTATCACAGTTGTCCGCGCCTTAAACGACCTTGCCAAGGATGGCTATATTGTCCGTCAACAAGGAAAGGGTACATTCGTTTCACGCGCACGCAAACACAAACTCGTAGAGTTTTCAGATGTAGAAGTTTTTGAAACTAAAGATGATAAAGTTACCGTCCTTTCTATTGAACGTGGAAACAAACTAAGCTACTTAGAAAAACTTGGACTACGTGGTGATCAGTTCTACTACAAGATTGAACGCGTACGCGAAACAGGTGGTGTTGTGTACATCTACCATACATCTTACATTCCAGAACAATACATCAACGCAAATTATCCAAATCTTGAATATTATAGCTCTATCTATAACCGTTTCAAATTGGATTACCACATTCACATGAATGATGAACATTTTGAAGAAATCAATGAAATAGCATTTCCAACTCCAGAACATGCGGCTTCGGTCCTCGGAGTCGATGAACAATTCCCAACCGTTTTACAAACCAAGACTACTAAACTAGAGTCTACTGGTCAAGTTCTCGCATACAGCGAAACATATAAACGCGCAGATTACTACAAAATCAAATTCATTTCATGTGACCGTGATCACTAAGAAGAAAGCCTGAGCCTAATCGCTTGGGCTTTTTCTATGCTTATTATATGACATTAAAAATGTATTTTCTATATGTCAATTAAGATAAACTAAATTTGTTTAAATTTTACTAAAATATAGGTAATTTTATCAAAAGTACTTGAAGACAAAATAAAAATCGAAGTTCTTCTACTCCTATAAATAGAGTAATAGAAATTCGATTTTTATTCTAATTATCCTAAACCAAGACGTTCAAAGATATCATCCACTCGTTTAGTGTAATAAACTGGGTTGAAAATTTCGTCGATTTCTTCTTGAGAGAGGCGTGATGTTACTTCTGGGTCTGCTTCGAGAAGCGGCTTGAAGTCTACTTGGTTATCCCAAGAGTAAGCTGTTTTTGGTTGTACCAAGTCATAAGCTTGCTCACGGGTCATACCTTTCTCAATCAAGGTCAACATGGCACGTTGGCTAAAGATAAGACCAAAAGTCGAGTTCATGTTGCGGATCATGTTTTCTGGGAAGACCGTCAAGTTCTTGACAATATTTCCAAAACGGTTGAGCATGTAGTCAATCAAAATGGTCGTATCTGGTGTGATGATGCGCTCAGCTGATGAGTGAGAGATGTCACGTTCGTGCCAGAGAGCCACGTTCTCATAAGCCGTAATCATGTGACCACGGATAACACGCGCAAGACCTGTCATGTTCTCAGAACCGATAGGGTTACGTTTGTGAGGCATTGCAGATGAACCTTTTTGACCTTTGGCAAAGAATTCTTCTACTTCGCGTTGCTCAGATTTTTGCAAACCACGAATCTCAGTCGCCATACGTTCGATAGAAGTCGCGATGCTGGCAAGAACCGCAAAGTACTCAGCGTGAAGGTCACGAGGAAGCACCTGTGTAGAGATTTCTTGGGCACGGATACCCAACTTGTAGCAGACATATTGCTCTACGAATGGTGGGATGTTGGCAAAGTTCCCAACCGCACCAGAAATCTTACCAGCTTCCACACCAGCAGCCGCATGCTCGAAACGCTCGATATTGCGCTTCATTTCGCTGTACCAAGTTGCCAATTTAAGACCAAAAGTTGTCGGCTCAGCGTGCACACCGTGCGTACGACCCATCATGATGGTAAACTTGTGCTCCTTAGCCTTATCAGCGATGATGTTGGTGAAATTTTCAAGGTCACGACGGATGATGTCGTTAGCCTGCTTGTAGAGGTAACCGTAAGCCGTATCCACCACGTCGGTAGAAGTCAAACCATAGTGGACCCACTTGCGCTCTTCACCAAGAGTCTCAGAAACCGCACGTGTGAAGGCCACCACGTCGTGACGAGTCTCTTGCTCAATCTCCAAAATACGGTCGATGTCAAAGTCCGCCTTCTCACGAATCAAAGCCACATCTTCCTTAGGGATTTCCCCCAACTCAGCCCATGCCTCGTCAGCCAAGATTTCCACCTCAAGCCAAGCACGGTATTTATTTTCTTCACTCCAAATGTTCGCCATCTCAGGGCGAGAGTAACGTTCGATCATGTTGTTCATTTTTCCTTTCTTCGTAAGCTGTTGGGAATAAGTTATCTAGGTAGACCAAGATTTCTACTCAAATTCCTCTTCTCCAATAAATACAGATGGATAGTGTGGTAATTCATTGAGATTAGTATTCAATGGTAAATCATAAATTGCTAAATAGTTTTCAGGGTATTGTGCAGTTAGTTCTTTATATTTAGCTTGCACCTTATCTTGGTCAGCACTAGCATACAAGACTTCCACGACTGCTCCAGTATTATCCTTTTCAACAAAAGCGTTGATAATAATTTGTATCATAGGTTTCTCCTAAAAATCTATCCCTTTCCCAAACTCAACCACACTATCCGGCAAATCACTAAACAAAGTCACGTGTCCCATTTTGCGGTTGTGCTTCGCTTCTATTTTACCATACATGTGGAGGTGGGCGCTTGGATTTTCTGTGACATATTTTTCAGCAACATCGATGTGTTGGCCGAGAACATTAAGCATAACAGCCGGTGAATGTAGTTTGATAGCTGGTAATGGTGCTCCGAGAACACCCAATATATGCGTATCAAACTGAGAGAAGTCACAGGCTTCAATCGAGTAGTGCCCAGAGTTATGTGGTCGTGGGGCAATCTCATTGACGATGATGTCGTCAGCGGTCGCAAACATTTCCACACAGAGAGTTCCAGACAAGTTGAGTTGTTCTGCGATTCGCACCGCCATGGCTTTGGCTTTTTCAGCTAGACTGTCAGAAATGCGAGCTGGCACAATGGTCTTAGATAGGATGTTGTTACGGTGGATATTTTCCTGAACTGGGAAAACCGTCACGTCCTTGCCATTTCCTGACACGATGACAGAAATTTCAAGATCGAAGTTGACAAATTCTTCCAAAACACAGTCTGCTGAGTCAGCTAGCGCATAGGCTTCTGCCAAATCTTCTGCTGAACGAATGACCTTTTGTCCATGCCCATCATAACCACCTGTCGCAGTCTTGAGGACATAGTTTTTCGATAGGTCCATATTTGCCAAATCTTGGCTTGAGGTCACAACCTTGTAAGGTGCCACAGTGACTTGAGCCTTGTTTGAGAGAAAGTCCTTTTCAAAAATGCGATTTTGGGAGATGCGAAGCAGGTCCGTTCCTTGAGGGAGCTGACCATCCTTGATAACAGCATCCAAGCCGTCAGCATCGACATTTTCAAATTCATAAGTGAGGACATCGCAACGCTCGGCCAACTGACGAAGGGCATCCACATCATTATAGGGCGCCACGATGATTTCCGCCACGCGAGAGGCTGGGCAATCCGCCGCAGGATCCAGCGCGATAACCTTGTGCCCCATATAAATGGCAGAAATAGCCATCATCTGACCCAGCTGACCACCACCGATAATTCCAATTGTTTTAGATGAGCTCATTGGTAGACTCCTCTGCGATTTTTCCTTGTTCTTCTGCAAAATCTGCCAAAGCTGTCGCGATAGTCTGATCCTCTACTGAAAGAAGACGGAGGGCAAAGAGGGCCGCATTGGTCGCACCTGCCTCACCGATAGCCATGGTCGCAACAGGCACACCACCTGGCATCTGTACGATAGAGTAGAGCGAGTCCACGCCACTAAGGGCACGAGACTTGACTGGCACGCCGATGACTGGAAGAGTTGTTTTGGCAGCTACCATTCCTGGCAAATGGGCTGCACCTCCAGCACCTGCAATAATGACCTTGATACCACGGCTACGAGCTTCTTCGGCATGTTTGAACATGAGATCAGGTGTGCGGTGGGCCGAGACAACTTTCTTTTCGTAGGTTACACCGAAGCGGTCTAGAACTTCTGCTGTTTTTTGCATGGTTGCCCAGTCGGATTTTGAGCCCATGATAATGGAAATAATTGGTTTAGTCATAATTTTTCCTTTTTTCTTCTTTTTTGATAATGGTCTTAGGTGGTGGGGACGGAAGCAAACCTTCAGTTTCATTCCTAAACTTTGAACCTAAGGTCTCAAAGTTTCCCCCGACCAGAACATTCACTGTTCTGGTCTTTTCACCACGGCGACCATTATCTTACTTCGGCTCGCTTTCGCTCGCCATGAAAAATTTAATGTCTGTTAATCTTTTATAGCCTTACTTCCGATATCTGTTCGGTAGAAGAGGCCTTCTGTTTTTTGTTGGGCAAGTTCTTGGTAGATGGTGTCTTGGGCTTCTTTGACGGTGGCTGCTGTGGTAACCAGCATATAGACACGTCCACCGTTTGATAGCAGTGCTCTGCTATTTTCCGCAAACTTAGCCCCTGCATAGTAGGTGATGATGTCGCCCTCGGTCTTGGCTGGCAGCTCAACGCCCTTTTTATAATCTAGCGGGTAGCCATTGGATGCGACAACCACACCCAGTGTCACACCCTTGTCCATCCAAGTGATGTTTGGCTCTTTGCCATCGAGAATATCCGTGATATTTTGTGCAAAGTCAGATGTCAAACGAGGCAAGATAATCTGAGTTTCGGGATCTCCGAAGCGAGCGTTAAACTCTATAACCTTTGGACCGTCAGCAGTCAAAATAAGCCCCGCGTAGAGGATACCAAGATACGAACGACCTTCTTTAATCATCCCTTCAAGAACTGGCTTGACAATAGTCTCAACCGCTGTGTCAACCACGCTTTGTGGCAAGTGTGGAACTGGTGCATAGGCACCCATACCCCCCGTGTTAGGACCCTTGTCTCCATCGTAGGCACGTTTGTGGTCCTGAGCCGTTGGCATGATGTAGAACTTGTCCCCATTGACAAAGGCAAAGAGAGAGAACTCTTCTCCGTCAAGGAATTCCTCGATGACCACACGCGCACCTGAATCACCGAATTTATTGTCCAAGAGCATCTCATGAGCAGCTTCAACTGCTTGCTCAACCGTCTCCGCAACGACAACACCTTTCCCAAGTGCCAAACCATCTGCCTTGACCACGATTGGAGCGCCTTTCTCCTCGATATAGTCCTTGGCCTCCTCAAAATCTGAAAATGTGCCGTAGGCTGCTGTCGGAACGTCGTATTTGACCATGATTTCCTTGGCGAAATCCTTGGACCACTCCAGCTCCGCTGCCAATCTTGTCGGACCAAAAGCCTTAAGCCCAGCTTGGTTAAAATCATCCACGATACCAGCTGCAAGGGCATCATCTGGACCGATGAAGGTCCAAGCAATATCGTTGGTCTTTGCAAAGTCAATTAACTTATAATGTTCGGAAATAGAGATATTCACTAATTCCAGACCATCCAGAGTCATTCCGTCATTTCCAGGAGCCACAAAGACTTGTTCAACGTCTTTTGATTCAAGCAACTTCTTAGCAATCGCATGTTCACGACCACCCGAACCGACAACTAACAGTTTCATCTAACAACCTCTTTTGCGAATTATTTAATAACATTATATCACAAACGTTCGTATTAATCTTCTTTCACTTAGCATTTTAAGCCAAAAAAGGAAAGAAACTGTTTTCTTTCCTTTACGTTCTTAATGTCTAAAATGTCTCACACCTGTGAAGACCATGGTTAAGCCGTATTTATCAGCCGCTTCGATTGACTCTTGGTCACGGACGGACCCACCTGGCTGGATGATGGCCTTGATTCCTGCTTTGGCAATTTCTTCCACGTTATCCGCAAATGGGAAGAAGGCATCCGAAGCAAGAACAGCGCCGTCCAGACGGTCTTTAGCTTGGTCAATGGCGATACGGACAGAGGCCACACGGTTGGTTTGACCTGGACCAACACCAAGTGTCATATGGTCGTTGGTTACGATGATACCGTTTGATTTAACGTACTTGATAGCCTTCCAAGCAAACTCAAGGGCAGTCGCTTCTGTCTCCGTTGGTTGGCGTTTGGTCACCACTTGCCAGTCAGCCGGGCTTTCCTTAACCACGTCTTGGTTTTGAACAAGGAGTCCACCAACTACACCTGTGTATTCTGCTTCCACTTCACTGGCCTCTTGAGCATCAAATGGCAAGGCAAGGATACGCAAGTTTTTCTTTTTATTAGTCAAAATAGCTAGCGCTTCATCCGTATAGCTTGGTGCGATGATGATTTCAAGGAAAACACCATGCATCTTTTCAGCTGTCGCAGCATCCACCTCACGGTTGAGAACGACAATTCCACCAAAGATAGACACTGGGTCAGACTCATAAGCATAGTCCCAAGCAGTTTCGATGTCGTCAGCTTGACCGATTCCACATGGATTCATATGTTTCAAAGCCACAACTGTTGGACGGTCTTTGAAATCACGAATGATACGAATTGCCGCATCCGCATCGCGGATATTGTTAAAGGACAATTCCTTCCCATTAAGCTGTTTGGCTGATGCAATTGAGTAGTCTGTCGTCAAGGCTTTTTGGTAGAAGTCCGCATCTTGTTGAGGGTTTTCCCCATAACGCATTGGTTGCTTAAGGTCATAAGTCAAAGTAAGTTTTTCAGGTTTACTTTCTCCGACTTGAGCTGTGAAATACTCTGCGATCAAGGCATCATAAGCCGCTGTGTGACGGAAAACCTTGGCTGCCAAACGTTGACGCGTTTCGTAACTTGTTTCTCCATTTGCTGACAACTCGTCCAAAACCACTGTATAGTCAGCAGGGTCTACCACAACCGTCACGCTGGCATGGTTCTTCGCTGCTGAACGAAGCATAGACGGCCCGCCGATATCGATATTCTCCACCGCATCAGCATAAGTCACATCTGGTTTGAGGATGGTTTCCTTAAATGGGTAAAGGTTAACTACAACAAGATCGATAAGCTCAATCTGATTGTCCTTAGCCGCTTCTAAATGGCTATCTAAGTCGCGACGAGCAAGGAGCCCACCGTGGATATTTGGGTGAAGGGTCTTGACACGACCGTCCATCATCTCTGGAAAACCAGTCACATCATCAATCGCAATGGTGTCTACCCCAGCATTATCAAGGGCAACCTTGGTCCCACCTGTTGAGATGATGTCCCAACCAAGTTTTTTAAGTTCTTGGGCAAATTCAACAATGCCCGCTTTGTCTGAGACGCTGATTAAAGCGCGTTTAGTCATCTTTTTTCCTTTCATTTTTAAACTCTCTACCTACGAATTTTTCGATTCATAAAGTGTAGGGAGACGATTACCAAGACTCCCAAAATTACTGTCAGTAAAAATCTCCCCCAATAGGGAAACTCTGGGAAGAAGAAATTTACCAGTAAACGTAGAACGATTACCAAGCTAATCAAAGCAAATGTTTCCAACCATTTTTTCATTTATTTGTCCAACAATTCTCTAATAACCTCTGGATACAACTTGTACTCTGCCTCATGAATGCGAGCTTCAAAACTTTCAATCGTATCATCAGCCAGCCGTGGCACACGGACTTGCTTGATGACCTTGCCTGTATCCACTCCGGAATCCACCCAGTGAATGGTCACGCCACTCTCAGCAACACCAGTATTCCAAGCATCCTCAATCCCATGAGCTCCTGGAAATTCTGGCAGGTAGGCTGGGTGAATGTTGATAATCCGACCTTCATAAGCCGCTAATAAGGTTGGTCCAACGATTTTCATGTAGCCTGCTAGGCAAACCAAGTCAATCTGATGTTCTTCCAAGAGCTCAACAAGGGCTTCTTCGTAGTCTGCCTTGCTCTCAAACTCTTTGAGTTCAAAAGCATAGGACAGAACGTCAAGCTTGTCTGCACGTTCGAGCACATAGGCGTCACGATGGTCTGAAAAGACAAACTCCACTGGAAATTCTTCGGCAATCACCTGAAAATTTGAGCCATTACCAGAGGCAAAAACCGCTATTTTTTTCATTTGATGATGACACTTTCGTTTTCTTTCTTGACGACGCGACCGATTTCATAGACTGGTTCATCCAACAATTCCTTGACACGACTTACATTTTCAGGGCTAACTGCCAGCATAAGCCCCACACCCATATTGAAGATTTCAAACATTTCCTCATGCTTGATTTCACCGTATTTTTCAAGGGCTTTGAAAATCGGTAAAACTGGTACCTTGCTTTCCTCAATCTCAGCAGCCAAGTCAGTCGCAAACATACGAGGGACATTTTCGATAAAGCCTCCACCAGTGATGTGGGCAATACCGTTGACCAACTCTTCTTTGATGAGCGGCAAGACAGCCTTGACATAGATACGAGTCGGCTCAAGAAGGACTTCTTTGAGTTTCTTGCCTTCCAATTCTGGCAAGACTTCTTCACCTGTGTAGTCGGCAAAAACACGACGCACGAGTGAATAACCATTTGAGTGGATACCACTTGAAGCAAGCCCGAGAAGAACATCACCTTCTGCCACCTTTGAACCGTCAATGATTTGAGATTTTTCAGCCACACCGACCGCAAAACCAGCTAGATCGTAGTCATCTGCGCCGTACATACCAGGCATTTCAGCTGTTTCCCCACCGATGAGGGCAGCGCCTGCCTGTACACAACCTTCTGCCACACCAGCAACGACTTGTTCTAGCTTAGCTGGTTCATTCTTGCCAGTTGCCACATAGTCAAGGAAATAGAGTGGCTCCGCACCTGCAGCTATAATGTCATTGACACACATGGCCACACAGTCCTGACCGATTGTATCGTGCTTGTCGTACTTAATTGCCAGCATGAGCTTGGTTCCAACACCGTCAGTCCCTGAAATCAAGACGGGTTCTTTAACCCCTGTTTTTGAAAGGTCAAACATGCCACCAAAGCCACCTAGGGTTCCCATAACACCTGCACGCTCCGTACGAGCCACGTGCTTTTTAATCCGTTCAACAACTTCATAACCCGCTTCAACATCCACACCAGATTGAGCGTACGCATTTTTTGTCATTTTTTAATCCTTTTCTTTTTTTGAGAAAGACTGCGACGTATTTTTAGATAAACAATTATTTTATCTAAAAATACTAGTCAGGGCTCTAGCTTTGATCCTATAGGACAAAGCGTCTACTGACAAATGCTTAAGCCTTTAGTCAGTAGTGAGACGTGAAGCATAAGCATTCTTATTTGTCATTTGTTTATTCCTTTTCTTTTATGGAGAATCTTCAGTCGGCTACTTGTAAAAACTGGTCTTTTCTTCCAAACTTCGACGGTAGTCTTCTTCATAGTCATAGAGAGGTGTTGGGTAGTCACCGTCAAAGTAAGCGACACAGAGACCACCGTTCGGCGCATCCGTTTCAATCCCAATCGAATCAATCAATCCCTCAACAGAGAGATAAGTCAGACTGTCTGCCCCAATGATTTGACGCGTTTCTTCAACCGTATGATTGGCTGCAATCAGTTCCTGACGCGTCTGGATATCAATCCCGTAGAAACATGGATAAGCTAGCGCTGGACTACCGATAGCAACGTGAACCTCAGTCGCCCCTGCCTCTTTCAAGAGCTGAACAATCCGACGAGAAGTCGTCCCACGAACAATGGAATCATCCACCATGACCACGCGTTTGCCTTTAACAACACCTGAAACAGCAGACAGTTTCATCCGCACTCCTTGCTCCCGCAATTCTTGAGTCGGTTGGATAAAGGTTCGTTGCGTGTATTGATTCTTGATAAGTCCCATTTCGTTTGGCAAACCAGACTCTTCAGCAAAACCCATAGCCGCGCTGAGGGAAGAATTGGGTACACCGACCACAATATCCGCATCATGCTTGAATTCACGCGCCAATTGAGCCCCCATACGTTTACGTGCAGTATGGACGTTGACACCATGGATATTAGAGTCAGGACGGGCAAAATAGATATACTCCATAGAGCAAATCGCCAACTGGGTATCATCTGTATAGCTGTCATACTGGATGCCCTTGTCATCAATGATCACAATCTCACCTGGCTTCAAATCACGAATCCACTCAGCACCAATGACTTCAAAAGCGCAGGTTTCAGAGGACACCACCACCGCTCCATTTGCCATTTTCCCGATTGAAAGCGGACGGAAGCCATTAGGATCAAGTGCAGCAATCAACTTGTCCTCAAACAACAAGATATAAGCAAAGCCACCTTTGACAAGGCTGAGTGCCTCCTTGATTTTTCCCATCAAACTAGGATTGTGACTGCGACGAATGAGGTGAGCCAAGATTTCCGAGTCCGAAGTCGCGCTGAAAATCGCTCCTCGTTCTTCCAATTCTTTCTTGAGAGAGGCTGCATTGGTCAGATTTCCATTATGAGCCAGGCCAAACTGCATATCATGAAAACGGAAGAGGAAGGGCTGAATGTTATCTACAGAAGCTTCGCCAGCAGTCGCGTAACGCACATGCCCGATCGCACCAGTTCCAGTCAATTTATCCAAATTAGCTGGATTTTTGAAGACTTCTGATAAAAGTCCCATGTCACGATGACGCTTCAATTTCCCTTGATCATTAGAGAGGATTCCTGCCCCCTCCTGACCACGGTGCTGAAGACTGTGGAGCCCAAAATAGGTCAATTTGGCAGCATCTGGATGCCCCCAGATACCAAAAACACCACATTCTTCATTAAGAGATTTTACTTCGTATGTCATTTTATATACCTTTTATTTCCATGTGAAATAACGCACCGCTGACGCGAATAGGTGCTGGTCTTTATTTCCTGGGATGTTTTGGAAAAGACCGTCTTCATAACGTTCTGAATGGCCCATCTTACCGATGATTTGACCGTTCTTGCTAGTAATTCCTTCGATGGCATTCACAGAACCATTTGGATTGTACTTAGAATCCATACTTGGTTTGCCGTCAAAGTCAACGTATTGGCTGAAAATTTGTCCATTGTCACGGAGCTCTGCAAATTCCTCAGCCGTCACGACAAACTTCCCTTCACCGTGCGAAACAGGAATGGCATGAATCTCACCAACTTCCACTCCAGCAAGCCATGGTGAGTTGGTATTGGCAATCCGAGTTTCCACCATCTTGGCCACGTGTTGGTTGGCATCATTGTAGAAGAGGGTTGGACTCGTACTGTTAACACCTTCGAAGTTCCCGTATGGAAGAAGACCTGATTTGACCAAGGCCTGGAATCCATTACAGATACCGATAATCAAGCCACCACAAGCGATAAAACTATCAATGGCTGCACGTACTTTTTCATTAAGAAGGATATTGACAATAAACTTAGCTGATCCATCTGGTTCATCCGCAGCTGAGAATCCACCTGCAAAGAAGAGAATGTTAGCCTTGCCGATGTTGTCAACCATGGTTTCAACTGACTTGACAATAGCCTCTTCATTCAAGGTCACAAATGGCACCAAGTTGACCTCTGCACCTTCTTTTTCAAAAGCCTTGGCTGAGTCATATTCTGAGTTGGTTCCTGGGAAGACTGGGATGTAAACCATAGGTTTTTCAACTCTTTCTTTAGCTTTGATAACTGCGTCAGAAGCGACAGCTGGCACTTTAGCCAATTCTTTGGCTTGAGCAAATTCTGTTGGGTAAACTTCTTCCAATTTTCCTTGGAAAGCACTGTCAAGCTTGTGTCCATCTAGCTTCACACCGTTGACAGTCAGTGTAAAGTCTGAGTTTGTTTGTCCAATCTTCTCCACTCCAGCAATCTCTTCAGGAGATGTGAAGACAAATCCGCCCAATTGAGCTGTCAAAGAACTTTCAAGTTCAGGCAAGGTCACCTCTGCACCGATATGGTTCCCAAAGGTAGCAAGAGCCAAACTTTCAACTACACCACCGTATTTGACAGCTGATGCAGATGTTACTTTGTGTTCAGCTTGGATAGCTTCAAATTGAGCAAAGTTAGACTTAATCAAGTCAAAATCAATCTCTGCAGCAAGAGCTTGACCTGGGATGTAGTAGATGTTTTCACCAGCAGTCTTGAATTCAGGCGAAAGCACCCTACGGCTATCTGCCGTTGTCACCCCAAAGGCAACCAAGGTTGGTGGCACTGTCAATTCTTCAAAGGTACCAGACATAGAGTCCTTACCACCGATAGATGGCAAGCCAAGTTGGATTTGTGCTTCGATAGAGCCTAGAAGGGCGGCTACTGGCTGACCGAAACGCTCTGCCTGTTTGTCCATGCGCTCGAAATATTCTTGGTAAGAGAAACGAGCCTTAGACCAGTTTGCACCAGCAGCAACCAAACGAGCAGTCGCTTCGATAACCGCATAAGCAGCACCGTGGTATGGAGACCATTCTGCTACATAAGGATTGAATCCTTGCGCCATGACAGATGCGGTATGAGTTACACCATGCTGAACTGGCAATTTCTGCACAGAAGCTTCAGTTGGTGTGAGTTGGTAGCGACCGCCAAGTGGGTGATTGACCGTTGAACGACCGACTGAACAGTCAAAGATGGTTTGCAAACCTTTTTGACTCGCATGGTTCAAATCAGACAGAACTGCAAGGGTATCTGCTTCAAGTGTGTTAGTACTTGTTGTGCGTTCTTCTGGAAGCTTGACATCCTTGTCCACAACCTTGGCATCAACGACCACGCGCACACCGTTGGTATCAAGGAAACGACGTTCCAAGTCGACAATGGTTTCACCATTCCAGTGCATGACTAGATTTGGTTTTTCAGTGACTGTCGCCACCACAACAGCATCAATATTTTCTTGGTTACATTCGTCAACGAAAGCATCCACATCTTCAGGACGAACCACGACTGCCATCCGTTCTTGTGATTCAGAGATAGCGATTTCTGTACCATTCAAGCCCTGGTATTTAAGAGGCACCTTGTTGAGGTCGATTTCAAGACCGTCTGCCAATTCACCGATGGCCACACAGACACCACCAGCACCAAAGTCGTTGGATTTCTTGATCAGACGAGTGACATCACCATTACGGAAGAGGCGCTGAATCTTACGTTCTTCGATGGCATTCCCTTTTTGAACCTCAGCTCCAGCAGTTTCCACAGACTCAACCGTTTGAACCTTAGAAGAGCCCGTCGCACCACCGACACCATCACGGCCTGTCTTACCACCGAGCAAGATAATCACATCACCCGCTTCTGGTTTTTCACGAACCACATTTTCCTTAGGAGCCGCTCCGACAACAGCACCTAACTCCATACGTTTAGCTACAAAGCCTGGGTGGAAGTACTCACGAACATAAGTCGTCGCCAGACCAATCTGGTTCCCATATGAAGAATAACCATGAGCCGCTGTTTTAGAAATGACTTGTTGTGGTAATTTCCCAGCGCGAGTTTCTGAAATCGGTGCTGTAATATCACCCGCACCTGAGATCCGCATGGCTTGGTAAACGTAGGAACGTCCTGACAATGGGTCACGAATGGCTCCACCAATACAGGTAGCAGCCCCACCAAATGGCTCAATTTCCGTTGGGTGATTGTGGGTTTCGTTTTTAAACATGAGGAGCCATGGTTCTTTCACACCATCAACGTCCACTTCGATTTCAACCGAGCAGGCATTGATTTCGTCAGACACTTCCATATCATCCAAACGACCATTAGCACGTTCATAACGACCGAAAATAGTCGCCATATCCATCAAGGTTTGTGGTTTTTCAGAACGCCCTAACTCCTCACGCATGGCAATATACTTGTCATAAGTCGCTTGCAATTGCTTTTGGAATTTAGAAGCTGAAAAGTCGATGTGTTTCAACTCTGTCTCGAAAGTCGTGTGACGGCAATGGTCAGACCAATAAGTGTCCAAAACCTTGAGCTCTGTTTCCGTCGGCACGCGCCCGATTGACTTGAAGTAGTCTTGGATAAAGAGCAAATCATCCACTTCCATGGCCATTCCTTGTTCAGCCTTGTAACGGGCAAAGTCTTCTGCCGTATAGCTTTCAAAGAAAGTCAATTTCGGAATGGTCTTGTCCGACTCTGAAAATTCCTGCTTGGCAATCCCTGTCGTGATGTCCTTAAAACGAGAATCAACTGGGTTGAGCAGATAGTTCTTGACCGCTTCTAACTCAGTCGCATCAATATCTTTATTGACCAAGTAAAGTTGGGCTGTATTAACCGTTACATCACTTGAGCTACCAAGCAAAAGCAAGGCTTCCTGTGAAGAAGCTGCACGCTGATCAAATTGTCCTGGCAAACTTTCAATGGCAAAGAAAGCATAGTTGGCAAGATCCGCCTGCACAGCTACTTCATCCAAGACATGGTCTGTCACCTGCTCAGAGAAGATGTGCTTCTCTGCAGGCGCAAACAAGTCCTCTGCCAAATCAAAGACATCATAAACTTGCACAATGCGAATACTTTTCAAGCTTGAAAGTCCCAAGTTGTGCTGGAGCTCCCTTACCAAACTCTCTGACTTGACCTGAAAATCAGCCTTTTTCTCAACAAAAATACGTTTATCCATCAATTCTTATTCCTTTATTTCAGCTCTTGCAATGTTCCCAACGACCTTGAGAGTCTTGCAAACAGATTATTTCAATTCCTGCAACTTTTCCCAGACAACTTCGTAAACATCAGTTAGTTCTCCCAATCCCCTACGGAAAACATCCTTGTCCATGTGGTTGCCATCCGCATCCCACAAACGGCAGTTATCTGGTGAAAATTCGTCTGCCAAGATAATCTTGCCATCCTTATCAAAACCAAATTCCAGTTTAAAATCGATTAGCTTAAGACCAATCTCAGCAAACCAAGCTTTCAAGAGCTCATTGATACGACGCGTTTCTTCCTTCAAGTAGGCAATCTGCTGATCATCCGCAATCTGTAGGAATTTCACATGCTCGTCATTGATAAAGGGATCATCCAAATCATCATTTTTGTAGTAAAATTCGACAATCGGAGTCTCCAAGGCGATTCCTTCATCAACGCCAAAACGTTTTGAAAAGGAACCAGCAGTGTAGTTGCGAAGCACGACTTCCAAAGGAATGATTTCCACCTTTTTATTGAGTTGTTCCGTGTCTGAAAGTTTCTCCACAAAGTGAGTCGCTACGCCAGCCGCATTTAATTTCTCAAAAATAAAAGATGAAATCTGATTATTCAACACTCCCTTACCCGCAATCTGCTCCTTCTTGACTCCGTTAAAAGCAGTCGCCTGGTCCTTGTAAGTTGAAATAATAAGATTTTCATCCTCAGTTGTATAGATATCTTTAGCTTTTCCCGAATAGATCAATTGTTTTGACATTTTAAAGTTCGCCTTTCGTATTACTTGAGCACATTCTACCACAAAAAAACCAAAATTACAAGAATTTAACCGAATAAATAACAACCGCAGAGAAAGAATCATAAAGAAAAAACTGCAAGAAGAATCTTTCTCACAGTTTAAAAATCATTTAAATCTAAAAACACGAACATTACTCTTTGTTCAAAAATTGATCCAAATAATAACGTAGATAACTTTTCTTGCCCGTAATCATCTGCAGGCTACCTTCCACCCCGTACCGAAGTTTTTCAGCCTGCTCCGAAGTTAGATTAGTCTCCGCCTCAATTTTAAAGAAATTCCCTTTTTCAGTCTTGGTAGCTGTCGCATCGATGCTGGTAATAGTAGAATCTAGGAAAAGTTGATTCTTAGCATCATGAATCGTCGTATAGCGAACAGAATCACCGACCTTAATCCTTGCTACATCCTTTGAACTGAGATAGGCTGTGAGTTTAGCTTTCCCTTCTTTTTCCAAGGACGGATAGAGTTGGGCTAGTAGAGCCCCCTCTGTAACCATGGTAGAATCACTGGTCTCAGGATTAAGATGAAGTACCCCATCCTCACTCGCTGTAATTTTCCCCTTGTCTAAAAGATTTCTCTGAACCTTCTTGCCTGACTCTGCCTCCAAGATTTTCTGGTCTAGCAGGGTCAATTCCTGACCGACCTTAGCCAAATGTTGGGATTTAAGGGACTCCAATTGACTGCTTAAACCTGACGCATAGGCTTGCTGGGTACCTGAACCTACATACTGAACACGGTAAGTAGCAAGACTAGATTCTAACTGAGAAAGCTGCGCTTCAACCTGTGCCACTGCCTGAGCCTTAGCTTGGGGATTTTCCTCACTCTGAGACTTGTAGGACTGGTAGAGAGAGTAGGCTAGATTCTGACTGGCCAAGGAAGCGCCTGTTTCAATAGCTGACTTAGCTGTCTGGTAATCGCGAATTTTAGCCTCTGTTTGACTAATGAGGTTGCCGATTTCGGCTTGGGTTTGGCTAGCTGCTGCATTCTGGGACGCGATGGTCTCATTTTGTTGCGATGTACTAGCCCTAAGACTGCCCGCTTGGCTGATGTAGTCGCGAAAGGTGGCTTGGTAGCCAAATTTATCCTCCTCCGGAAAGTGGTTCTCCCCTTCTTGCAGACTTTTTTGCAAATACTCCAATTGCTTTTTTTGATCCTTGAGCATATCCAACTGACTAGCATAGGCCTCCGCTTGGACCCCCTCTGCCCCTTCTTGATATTGAACCAACAGTTCTCCCTTTTTAACCAGCTTATTTTCTTCCAAATGATTAACAAGAATGCGATTATTGCTAGTTGACTGGATATTTGCCAGGATACGACTAGGCTCAACAGTAGCTCTAGTAGACAAACTCATCTCCTTCTCTGCAAACGTTGCAAATCCAAGTAAAAACACAAGCAGAAGGGACATGGGTACAATCACCCGACTGGAAAAATTATGGTAACGTCGATTATAAAACTCCGCACTTTCTAAAAATTCTGGTTTCATCCTCTCCTCTTTCTAGCTATTCACCAAATGGGCGTAAAAACCACCCTGTGCAAGCAAATCAGCATGCTTTCCTTCTTCAACAATCTTGCCCTGATCCAAAACAACAACCTTCTCTGTCCGCTCAGCAATGGTCAAGCGGTGAGCAATGAAAATCAAGGTCTTGTCTAAAGCCATAAGATTATCGACAATTCGCTTCTCTGTCAAAATATCCAAACTGCTGGTCGCCTCGTCCAAAATCAAGGCCGGTGCATCTGTCAAGAGAGCACGCGCCAGAGCGATTCTCTGACGTTGACCACCTGAGATTCCTGCCCCATCCGAAGTCAACTCTGTCTGGTAATTCAGTGGCATGCGCTCAATATCCTCCCGAATCTCTGCCAATTCAACCGCCCGTAAGATATCCTCTTGAGTCGTCCCTTCCTTGGCTCCAAGGAGAAGATTCTCCAAAATCGTTCCGTTAAAGACATAGGGCTGTTGAGGCAGGTAGTTGATATACTGGCGCAGGGCTTTTTTATCAATCTGATTGAGATTGACACCACCCAGACTAATCTCTCCCTGACTTGGGTCGTAAAAATTAACCATCATCTTGGCCAAGGTCGTCTTACCTGACCCTGAAATCCCCACAAAAGCTACTTTAGAACCTTGGGGAATCGTCAAATTGATATCCGACAAGACATCTCGACCATAGCCATACTTATAGTAAACCTGCTTGAAAGTCATCTCTCCCTTCATCAAGCTCAAATCCTCAACCGTTTTCTTCTCCTCAAACTCCGAGGCTACCAGATACACTTCATTTAGACGGTTATTGGCAACCTGCGCTGTCTGAAGCTTGGTTTGCAGATTGATGATATTTTCCAAAGGATTGGTAAAGTAAACCAGCAAGGTATTATAGGTAATCAACTGCCCCAAACTCATCTTGCCATCCATGACCAGAACAGCCCCCATCCAGAGAATGCCGACATTGAGTAAGAGATGGACAACTTTTTTCAGAGCCTTTTGCTGACTCTCTGCCCGATTATAGGTAAAAGATTTTTTCAGATAATCCACAAATTCCTTGTCAATTTTTTGGTAACGCTGACTCTCACTAGTCAAGGACTTGATAGTCTCAATACCGTTGATGTCCTCGATGATAGAAGAAGACAGAACCGCATTGGCTTCCATGGTATCCCGATTCATCTTTTCAAACGGCTTCATAAAGGCAAAGATAATCACTGTATAGATAGGAAGTGCCAATAAGGTCATGAAAAAGAGATTGGTATTTTGTGAAAATAAAACAAGGGAAATAATGACAACCGTTGACACATCTAGGAAAATCGAAAGAATGGTCGAAGCCAGCGCATCGATGATACTGTTAGCATCTGTAAAACGAGATACGATTTCCCCTGTACGACGTGTCGCAAAAAAGGACATAGGCAGGTGAAAAACATGCTTGATATAGGACAAAATCACGTCAATCGATAAGCGTTGCCCCAAAACAAGTAAGAGATACTCCTGAGCGTAAGACAAGACCTGCTGGAGAATATAAACGATGACCAGCCCAATAGAAATAATCCCCAACGTCGAACGCATCTGATCTGGCACATAGGTATCAATGATAGACTGCAGATAATAAGAACCCACAATGTTAATCAGGGTCACCAAGAGTGTCGCTAGGACGATGTTGGCAATCAAGCCACGCTGCTTCACTAATATAGGTATAAAGGAAAGAAGTCCATTTTTTTGATCCTTATGAGGCTTGTAGTCTGGACTAGGTGCCATAAAAAGGGTCACTCCTGTCCATTCTTCCGCAAAACGCTCACGTGGCAGTTTGGTCAATTTCACCCCAGGATCTGGGTCGGCAATATGAATGCTATCCTTATCCTGCCCAGTCACCACATAGTAGTGGAGCAATTTTCCTTCCTTAAGCACATGAGCAACAAAAGGAAAAGTCAAATCTGGCAAGTCAAAAAGCGTCATATCCGCCTTGATTGCTCGCGTCTCAAAGCCAATCTCCTCTGCCACCTTGACCAAGCCCAAAGCCGTCGTCCCATCCATGGTCGTCTTGGCCAATTCTCGCAAGTGAGCCAAAGAATAATAACTACCATAGTAGCCAAAAACCATGGCTAATGAAGCTACACCGCAGTCCATCTGATCCACCTGCGGACGATAGTGACGTTTCCCAAATTTCATATTCATCTCCTTTTTCCTAATACTCAATGAAAATCAAAGAGCAAACTAGGAAACTAGCCACAGGCTGCTCAAAACACTGTTTTGAGGTTGTAGATAGGACTGACGAAGTCAGTCACATATATACGGCAAGGCGACGTTGACGTGGTTTGAATTTGATTTTCGAAGAGTATAAACTCATCTGATAACAATTATCTTACCCCAATCACCAAACAAAAACTGGACTTCCTCCCCAAATGCGCCTATCTCCCTCCCAAATGCACTTTTTGGATAAAAAAAAAATAGGCAGAACAAACGTCATGCCTAAAATATATATTTATTTCTTTTTCTTCCTAATTCTTTTGTCAATCATGTACAAAACGATAATCGAAAACAGCGGTGGTACAACATAACTCTTTTCACTCATTGTCAGTTGAAATCCCAGAGTTGCTAGTATCTTAAAGATGAAAATATTCATCAAAAATAGAAAAACAAATACTAAAAAATATCTTAAAACCTTCTTCATTTCTTTTCTTCAACTTTCCTAATTTCTACACCTATTTTATCAAAAATACATGTAAAACTCCAAATAAACTCCAAACGATATAAATAAACACCTCAATTGCACTTTCTTGGCAAAAAAATAGGTAGAACAAGCGTCCTACCTACTAAAAATATGGTATGAAAGGAAATTGATTTTTTACTGTCACCCTAGGCAAGGTTGGGACAAATAAATCATTGATAGTAACCTTTACGACATCCTATTTAAAGTTACTTCAATTTTTAATGTCGCTGCTATTTCTAAGCCGCTTCTGGTATGATCTATTCCTAGTCAGAATAGATTGTACCGTTCTAAATTACGATTCATAGTTACTCCTTTTAAACTCCAATGTGATGCATTCTTAACCTCTCACTCTACTTTCTTTTTATTGACCTTATACCCTAGATAAAAGAGACCAAATAAAACAGGGTAAATTTCTGGATAAAATAGGGTATTGATCGGATTTTTCAAAATCAAATACGTTGCGATGTAGATTATGAGCGATACGATAAAATAACCCTCAGCAAAAGCTAATAAAAATGTTTTTATAGCAAACTCCTTCCTTTTCCTCTTACCTATCTATTCGAAAAAGAAGTCAAAAAAATAAGAATATCAGAAATTTTTCCGACATTCTTATTGATAAACTCATCAAGTCTAACAGATATTAGACATTGAGATGTTTTTTTAGGGTTCTTCTGGCTGTTCGTGATACGGGGAAATGCAAGCCTTCTAACAAGGTCACTTCTGTCGCAGTCATCTCTTCAATTGCCTGTATACTGACTAAAGTATTGCGATTGGCATAGACAAAGTAATCTTTTTCAGCCTTGGCAGCGATATCCTTGAGACTGCCATAAATGGTCTTGATAGAATGATTGGCATAATAGACCTTGATACGGTGGGATTCCACTGAGGTTTCAAAGGCTAAAATTTCATGGTAGGGCAGAGTAAAGCCCCGTCTCCCCTCAAAACTATAGGTGAAGAGACGCATATTTTCCCTCTTGTCCACTGCCAGTACATAGTCCAGACAGCGCTCCAACTGATGACGGTAATCCTCCTCAGGCTGATCCTTGGAAATAAAATCCAAAGCAGACAAGTGATAGCGAAAAGCTAGAGGCAAGGCCTCCGAGTGTGTGGACACAAAGACAATACTTGTAAAGGGATCTCGCTCCCGAACCTGTTGAGCAACCTGAAAACCCCGTTCACGCTCTCCATCAATCTCTAAATCTAATAAATAGAGCTGGTAATGATCAAAATACTGAGAATACTTTTCAACATCTCCATAGTTTTTGGCAATATCAATTTCCAATCTTAAATTGCGAGAGCGACCAATATCTAGTAAAGTCTGCTCTATCCGTCCTTGCTGGACTCTATCGTCTTCCAAAACTAAAATTCTCATTCCTCTCCCCCTCGTTTCTCATCCTTAAATGGCAATTCTAAATCTTGTCTAAAAGTCGTCTCTCCTAGCTGGGTGTCTAAGTTTAAATCATAATGAAAAACCATATCCTCCAAGGTCGCTAACCCCAGTCCACTGTGGTTACCCTTGGTCGAGTAACCCTTTTGACTGAGAATGCTGGGGTTCAGTTCTTCTTTCTTACGAGTGTTTTCAATGATAAAACGGACACTCCTATCACTTGCCAACAAAGCAACCCGAATCTGCGGATTTTCAGCCTCACTGGCTGCTTCTAAGGCATTTGTAGTGAGGATAGAGAGGATACGGATAGCCTCCAACATCGGCAAAGCCAGCTCTTCGACAACCCCTACCGTCTCCAAACTAAAATGAATTCCCTGATTATCTGCCACAATCATGGCTTTTGCCAAGGTATTGCGAATAGCTATATCATGGATATTGTGGAGATTAAAAGCTGTGTAGTCCGCTTTCCTCAGCTTTTCATTTGTCTTTAGAAAGACATCTTGATAAATGGTAGACACCTCAGCCATGTCTTGATTCGCTATAGCAGGCTCCATGCTGGCGACAATCCCTGCAAAATCATGACGGAAACCTCGAACTTCATCATAGAGATGACCCAGCTTATCCACCATCCCTTGCAAGGAACGATTCTCATCTTCCTGTCTCTGAATGGTCTGCTCATCACGATAAACCTGCTCCAAATGCTTGATGTAAAAGAGCCAGGAGAAAAAGAGAATGAAAATCAGGAGAGAAATGGTCGTATCAAAACGAACGTAGAAAGAACTATTTATATTGGTCATAAACGAAGAGAATATTCTAAATACAGTCAGAGGTAGGATAATGAAAAAACTCTTACGATAGTTGGTTTTGAAAGCATCTGAAAAGAATAAATCCAAATCTAAAGACCAACGCTTCATCATAACTACTGTTAGTACGATAGCTAATAGGGAAAAAGAAGAGTTAACAATCCCATTACCTACTTCTGATAGCATATCTATATCTAGCATCCGAATATAGAACAATACCAATAAATAGCGAATACTCTGATAAAAACTAAAAAGATAGAGAGAAAGAAATAAAGATTCTCCTTTTTTCTTCCTATTCATATAGAAAATAAGGTAAAAAAAGATTAAAACTTCCAAATACATGATTTCAAAAAAAGTTTTACCAGCTATTGCTTGCATCATTAATAAATAGACTATGTATCTCTTTTTACGAAATTCCGGTGTAATTTGGTAACCTAGATAGATTGGAGGAACTATAATGGAGACTATCAACAATAAAGCAAATAGAGTTTCCTTAATAAAAGTCAAAATCATACTATCCAATCACGCTCTCCATCAATCTCTAAATCTAATAAATAGAGCTGGTAATGGTCAAAATACTGAGAATACTTTTCAACATCTCCATAGTTTTTGGCAATATCAATTTCCAATCTTAAATTGCGAGAGCGACCAATATCTAGTAAAGTCTGCTCTATCCGTCCTTGCTGGACTCTATCATCTTCCAAAACTAAAATTCTCATTCCTCTCCACCTCGTTTCTCATCCTTAAATGGCAATTCTAAATCTTGTCTAAAAGTCGTCTCTCCTAGCTGGGTATCTAAGTTTAAATCATAATGAAAAACCATATCCTCCAAGGTCGCTAAGCCCAGTCCGCTGTGGTTTCCCTTGGTCGAGTACCCCTTTTGACTGAGAATGCTGGGGTTCAGTTCTTCTTTCTTACGAGTGTTTTCAATGATAAAACGGACACTCCTATCACTTGCCAACAAAGCAACCCGAATCTGCGGATTTTCAGCCTCACTGGCTGCTTCTAAGGCATTTGTAGTGAGGATAGAGAGGATACGGATAGCCTCCAACATCGGCAATGCCAGCTCTTCTACGACCCCCACCGTCTCCAAACTAAAATGAATCCCCTGATTATCAGCCACAATCATGGCATTTGCCAAGGTATTGCGAATAGCTATATCATGGATATTGTGAAGATTAAAGGCTGTGTAGTCCGCTTTCCTCAGCTTTTCATTTGTCTTTAGAAAGACATCTTGATAAATGGTAGACACCTCAGCCATGTCTTGATTCGCTATGGCAGGCTCCATGCTGGCGACAATCCCTGCAAAATCATGACGGAAACCTCGAACTTCATCATAGAGATGACCCAGCTTATCCACCATCCCTTGCAAGGAACGATTCTCATCTTCCTGTCTCTGAATGGTCTGCTCATCACGATAAACCTGCTCTAAGTGTCTGATATAAAAGAGCCAGGAGAAAAAGAGAATGAAAATCAGGAGAGAAATGGTCGTGTCAAAGCGAACGTAAAAAGAACTATTTCTATTGGTCATGAACGAAGAGAATATCCTAAATCCAGTCAGAGGTAGGATAATGAAAAAACTCTTACGATAGTGGGTTTTAAAAGTATCTGAAAAGAATAAATCCAAATCCAAAGACCAACGCTTCATAATTTTACAACATAGAAAGATTGATAATAAATCAAATATAGATATATATAAAGTAGAAAACGAATCTACGAAACAACAATGCTCACCAGATAATACACGAATCCAAATTGTCAAAAATAAATAACGAATACTTTGAAAGAAGAGAAAAAGATACAGAGAAAGAAAAAGAGATTCCCCTTTTCCCTTGTGCAATACTAATAAAAAAATACAGTAAAAGAAGAGAAGAACTCCTATATGAAATAATTCTCCAAATGTTTGACGAGCGAATAAACTAATTAAAAATACAAGGACCCAATAACGTTTTTTATAAAATTCTGGGGAAATTTGAGCGCCCAAATAAATAGTAGGCACCATGGTTGAAACGACTACCAACAGAATATATAGCACAGAAACTAAGAATTCTAAAATAATCATAGAATAAAACGACTCCTAATTTATTTAAGCGAAATAATATTTATCTCCCCGATACAACTCTCTAGTTTTTCATACTTTCTGAAAAACGATACATCCACAAAAGGCTTTAGTTTCTTTTAAATACAAGAAATCTAAAGCCTCTTGAAAATAATTTGCACGTTTTATTTTTTATATTCGTTGTGAAGATTGCTTATCTATTTATTTTACCACAAGAACCTTGTAATATTCATACTTATTTGGCTGTGTAATCTTAATTTTTTGACCATAGAAACCATCGATTTCTTTATCGCGATAATCTATAAATCTTGATGGCAAGCGTTTCATCTTAAGAACTTCTCCAGATTGGTCTGCATATACAAGTAAGTGATAGTGGGTTGTAGCCATACCATCATCAATCAGTACAAAGTAACCTGTTTTGAGCTTACCTTGTCCATTATCTAAATAGTATAGTTTATTGTTATTGATTGTGAAGTTATCCAATCGAAGTCGTACACCTGGGTCTTCTAGATAAAGATCATTGCCAACTTTTTTGATTTCTGATCTAGTTGTCATCTCTGGAAGTGGTAATACTCTACGACCATCTGCTCCAAAGTAATATCGACCTGGTAGATTTTGGAAATTACGAATGACAGCTTTAGGATCAATTTCTTGTCCTTCTTCTTTATTATCTACTAAAGCTAAGGTTGTATTTGCAACCTCATCCCCGTATTTGTCGGAAAACTTCTTGAACTCAGGTTTAATATACCAAGTGTTTTTATCCACGATAACATCAGTAAAGTTATTTCCGTCAAATTTTGCTTTAATCAGATATTCATATCCATCGCCTAAACGAACAATGTCACCATGTTTATAAGGGCTATTTTGTAAAGTGAACATATGGCCATCCTTGCTGAGAATATAGCCTGTCCCATCACTAGAATTTACAACTCTATCAGAGGCCATTGCACCTGATTGTTCGAAATAATACCAATTATTATCTATGCACTCCCAACCTGTCTGCATAGAACCACTAAAACGAAGATAGTACCATGTAGACCCTTCTTTGTACCAACCTGTACGCATGGCGCCACTATCTGCTAGAGAGTACCATGTGCCACCTTCCTTGTACCATCCAGTGCGCATAGCACCACTATCTGCTAGTGAATACCAGGTGTTACCATCTTTGAGCCAGCCTGTCTGCATTTTCCCAGAACCGTCAAAGTGGTACCAATAACCAGCATTTTGTACCCATTTATTTTTAGCAAGACTGCCATCTTGAGAAAGATTCCAGTCAGCACCATTTTTAACCCAAGTATCTGCAGCCTGTGCTTGGTTGATAGATAAAAGTAGACCAGCACCTACAAGCAAACCAAGTGTGAGTAATTTAGATTTTTTCATAGCCATTTCCTCCTTTATTGAATAGTTATAAAAAGATATTTTTCCATCATAAACATTCTACATAACTCCTAATAATCTTTAAGAGTCAACCAACACCTTCTTTCTATCATCATTGCCCACCCCACACCTTTATGATATACTAAATATAAATATTTTCCTAAAACTTCTACTTTTGGAACATTTTTGGAGGCAAAAATATGCGGTGGGATATTGGTTCAGTTTATAAATACATTCGTAAGTCAAAAGGGATCACACAAAATGAGGTCTGTGGTGACTACATTACTCATTCTAACTTATCGAAGTTTGAAAATAATCACTCTACTCCTAGGTATGATACTATGGAGTTACTTTTGAGGCAAATTGATATGAGTTTCGATGAATTTCATTATATTTGTCAACATTACCAAATGGATTCTCGTAAGAAATTATTTTCAGAATATTATCAAGTCATTTCTTCGCCTAATCTAGAAGAAATGAAGACACTGCTATCAAAATGTCAAATTTATCTAGATGAAGTACAGAATGATATCCCAATAGAGCATGCTGTGAAAGAACTAACCATTTTTATAGAAGTGATTGAAAATCAGTTTTCCGATAAAGCCCAAGCCTTGGCTGAAGAGTTATGGAAAGAATTGGAAAAAAGAGATCAGTGGTTCCTCTCAGATTTACGGTTGTTAGTGATGATCATTTTCCATTTCCCTGTTGATTCACTAGAAATGCTACGTCAAAGACTTGTAAAATCTCTAAATAAATACACAGATTATCGTCCAATTCAAAGTATTCATTACTCCATTCTAGCCAATATGACACGAATGTACCTTGAAGCAAATAAGAAAGATGCCTGTCTATGCTTAATTCAAGAATGTCTTGATTTAGCAAAAATATTGAAACGATACGATTTATTAGGTGTAGCTCAAGTACGTCTGGGAATCGTTAATGAAGATCATGCTATGATTAATAAAGGATTATCCTTACTCGAATCAACAGATGAAAGTCGATTACTAGAAGAAATGAAAAGAGAAGTTCGTGATTATTATCAAGCAGATTTTTTTGAAACAGAGACCAAACAGTAACTATTACATTATGAATAAAAGCGAACATGACTTCCTAATATACAAAGCTGTTCGCTTTTTCGTTTTACTCTGTCAGATAGTTTATTTCACAACAGAAACATTGCCTGTTGAACTGTCGTATCGAACAGTTTCTCCATAAAAACCGGAAATTCCTTTTTCAATATAATCACGGAAATCATTAGGCAAAACTTTCATCTTCACGATTTCACCAGATTCATCTGCATAGCCCAAAATATGGTGATCTTTAGATAATAATCCGTCCATAAACATTATGAAATATCCAGTTACAAGTTTACCATTATAATCATTGGCAGCTCTTAGATAAAGTTTATTGTCATTAATTGTCAATCCAGATGAATCTAGACTAATAACTGGACTTGAATTTTTAAGATAAAGTTCAGATCCAACTTTTTGAATAGGGAAGTGAGTAGTGAATTCTGGTAGATTTGCAACCTTACGTCCATCAGCTCCAAAGTAATATTTATTTGGTAAGTTTTGGAAATTCTTTATGACAGCTTTAGGATCAATTTCTTCCCCTGGTTTTTTATTATCAGTAATGGCATCTAAAGTATTTCGTTTTATATCGCCAATCTTTTGATAAGAAAAACGTTCAACAATAGGTTTGATATACCAGGCATTCTTTTCGATAACAACTCCATCTTTCTTATGAACAAGGTGATAGTCATAGCCATCAGACAAAGTAACGATATCTGTAATAACTGTATCATCAAAAGGATCTTGTTCAACCTGACTAGGGAGTTTGGTTAACATATAACCATCCTTACCAATGACATAACTTTCCCCATCGCTTGCTGGAACAGCTCTATCTGCTACCATAGCACCTGATTTTTCAAAGTAAGACCATTTACCATTTGCAGTCGCCCATCCTGTTGCCATAGCGCCACTGTCTTTGAGGTAATACCATGTAGACCCTTCTTTGTACCAACCTGTGCGCATAGCACCACTATTTGCGAGTGAGTACCAGGTGTTACCTTCCTTGTACCAGCCTGTGCGCATAGCACCACTATCTGCTAGTGAATACCAGGTGTTACCATCTTTGAGCCATCCTGTCTGCATTTTACCAGAACCGTCAAAATGGTACCAAGAGCCAGCATTTTGAACCCATTTGTTTTTAGCGAGGCTGCCATCTTGAGAAAGATTCCAGTCAGCACCATTTTTAACCCAAGTATCTGCAGCCTGTACTTGATTGATAGACAATAGTAGGCCAGCACCTGCAAGCAAACCAAGTGTAAGTAGTTTAGATTTTTTCATAGCCGTTTCCTCCTAAAATAGATAAATCCAAAGCAAGAAAATCCAATAGAAACGAAGTCAAAATAGAACTCCTAAAATTTCCAAGAACAAAAGATAGAGACTAGTTTATAAAAAGTACATAGCCATCACCTTCCCACAACTATAAAATAAATCCTTTTTTATATCTACATTATAGTCCTGTAAAAAAAGAAAGTCAATTAAAATTGTGATCATATTAACATTTTTTGTTCTAACAGAAATCAATTGATATTTTCATTTGATCTTCATTTCTTATCTCCTTTTTGGAGATTGATTTTTCTGACTACATTATATCCTTTATTTGTTTTCATATCTCTCCTGTCCCTAGAAAGACTAAATCTGTTCCTAAACGGTCACTTGAACCAAAGAAAAATTCCAAAGCAAATGCCTTGGAACTTCTTATCTTTATTTTGCTTGAATGATTTTAACCACATCTCCTACACTTTGGAGTTGGTCAATTTCCTCATCGCTGATTTCGATATTAAATTCATCTTCCAGTGTCAAGATAAACTCCATCAAGTCAACTGAGTCAGCATCCAAGTCGTCTTTCAGACTCAAGGATTCTGTCACGACAAAGTCCTCTCCCTGTCGCTCTTGGATAATGGTCACAATACGGTCAAAAATTTCTTTTTCTGTCATCTCTTTTATTCTCCTGAAAATTCACGCGCAGTCTGGGCAACTACGTCTGTTTCTAGCATGGTACGAATCTGGCGGATTGTACTATAAACAGCCTTGGCATCGCTTGAGCCATGAGTCTTGACAACCGGTGCCTTGACACCAAACAAGACCGCTCCACCAACATCTGAGTAATTGAGCTGTTTTTTCAAACCTCTGAGGCTATCCTTGAGAAGGAGTGCGCCTAGTTTTGCTCGAAGACCTCCACCTGTAATAGCGGTCTTGAGCAAGCCCATGATTCCCATAGCTGTCCCTTCAATGGATTTGAGCACAGCGTTTCCCGTGAAACCATCTGCCACGACAACATCCGCAATGCCATTCATCAAATCACGCGCTTCCACGTTTCCGATAAAGTTCAAACTTTCATCAGCTGCTAGTAATTCATAAGTTTCCTTACGAAGCGGGTCGCCCTTACTACTCTCTGTTCCGTTATTGAGCAAGCCAACACGTGGTTGCGCAATTCCACGAACATTTTTAGCATAGAAGGAACCCAGAATCGCATATTGATGGAGATGCTGGGCTGTATTTTCCGCATTAGCACCGAGGTCTAGCATGTCAAAACCTCTCCCATCTACAGTCGGCAAGGTTGACATAAGTCCAGGACGATCGATATTCTTGATACGACCCACGATGAAAAATCCTGCTGCCAACAAAGCACCTGTATTCCCAGCCGATAGGACAGCATCTGCTTCACCCTCTTTGACAGCCTTGGCTGCCAATACCATACTGGCATTTTTCTTCTTCCGAATAGCTCTCGTAGGTTCATCGTCTGAATCAATCTTCTCATCCGTATGGATAATGCTGACGCGCTCCGTCGCTGTCAGATATTGCTTGATTTTAGCTTCATCTCCGTAGAGTTGAACCTCAATATCTGAAAAGTCAGCTAGGGCTTGATTGACACCCTCAACGATGGCCTGAGGTGCGTAATCACCTCCCATGGCATCTACTGCGATTTTTTTCATTTCTTTTCCTCTTTTAATAATTGTCCCCAGTCAGATAGGGAATCAATAAATTTCTTTGATTTTAGGTGAATCCCAACGTACTCTTCGTAGAGTTGATCCATAAATTGGCGTAACTCTTGCTTGATTTCGGGCTTGAGCGAAATAGTCTCCAAGGTTTCAAAATCAATGGCTTGAAATTGATTGAGCAGATAAGGGATATTGGGATTGAGATGGCAACGTCTCTCATCCTCATGATAATGCTCTGGGCAGAGGCAGGCTCCATATTTGAAAGAAAAGTCAAAAGCCTGACCAACCCGATGGCAGAAGACACACTCATTAAAATTGAGGCTAATTCCAAATCGAGTCAAGATTTGAATTTCAAAAATATTAGTCAAAACCTGATAATCCAAACCAGCTTCCATCAACTCCAAAGTCTTTTGCAAAAAAGCAAACAAGGGAGCATCCTGCTGATTGTCCTGCAAACTAGCATCTGCAAGAGCCGCCACGTAGGTCGCATAAGCCATGACAAAGAGATCGCTATTAATCTTTGGAAAGGTCATCACCTCGTGATAATCCTCGATGTAACTAAGCCCATCATCATTGATTCGCAAGAGAAATCGTGCCAGCACCAAGGGCTGAATAACAGGAGCCAGTTTGGACTGACCAGCGTGTTTGACAAAAAACATGCGCTTGCCAGCCTGCTCTGTAAAAATCTTGACTAGCTTATCATCCTCACGAAAATTACGATTGTAGAGCACCAAGCCTTGACTCGTGATAGACTGAATCATGCTTCTCTCATGTACTCCTCAAGTCGTTTCATGGCTTCTTTAATCGTCTCCATGCTGGCTGCATAAGATAGGCGAACATAGCCTTCCCCGTAACGTCCAAAGGCGGTACCAGGGATAAAGGCAACGGCCTTCTTCTGGGCAAAATCCTTCAAAAAGGCAAAGGAATCTTGATTGTAGCCTGCTGGAATCTTAGCAAAGATATAGAAGGCCCCGTCTGGTTTGATAATCTCAAAACCAAGAGCAGTCATTTTCTCGATAATATAATCACGACGCTGGATGTATTCCTTCTTCATAGGCTCCGCATCGTTTTTACCAGCCGTCAAGGCCTCCACCGCAGCGTGTTGAGCCATAGTATTTGCGGCAGTCACCAAGTACTGGTGACTCTTGATTAACTGGGCTGTGAAGGCTGCAGGAGCAAAAATCAGCCCCAAACGCCAACCGGTCATAGCATGTGATTTAGACAAACCATTGATAATAATAGCCTGGTCTCTCAACATAGTTCCTAGAGATACATGGGCTTCCCCTGTGTAGGTCAATTCTGAGTAGACCTCATCACAGACAACAAAAATTTCGTACTTGCGTAAAACAGCTGCCAAGGCCTCCAATTGTTCCCGACTGTAGGTAATTCCTGTCGGATTAGCTGGATAGTTGAGAATAACCGCCTTGAGCTTGTCACCCTGCTCCAAAATGGCCTTCTCCAACATTTCAGGAGTCAAGACAAAACCATTTTCAGTTGTGTCAATCTCGACAATCTCTGCCCCAACTAGATTGACAATCGGTTCATAACCTGGATAGGCAGGAGCTGGCAAGAGCACCTTGTCTCCCTCTTCCAAAATGGCCGTCAAAGTAGCAGATAAAGCCTCTGTCGCCCCAATTGTAACCAAGATTTCATTTTCAGGAGCATAGTCCAGTTGGTACTTTTCCTTAACAAAGTCACTGGCCGCCTGACGTAGAGTAAGCAGGCCACTCATCCCTGTATAGTAGGATTGGTTCTGATCAATCGCTCGCTTGGCCGCCTCCTTGACATGGTCTGGCGTTGTAAAATCAGGTTCCCCCAAGGTCAAACGCAAGACCCCAGGAATCTCCGAAATAGCCTGGTCAAACTGACGAATCAACGAAACTTGAATCTTATCTAACTGTTTATTAAAGCGCTTAGTTAAGTCCATAGATACCTCCTACTTTCAAAACGTATCTCTATTATACTACAAAAGCCCCCCGACCGCAAAAATACATTAGAGAATAGCTTTCCACTTTCTATTTTACTTTTCCTCTTTACAGGTCTATAATGGTAACAGATTCTATTTGGAGGTTTTTATGTCATTTCTATCAAAAAATGGAGCAGGCATCTTGGCCTGCCTTCTCATTTCCATCCTATCTTGGTACTTAGGAGGATTCTTCCCTGTTATTGGCGCACCTGTCTTTGCAATTTTCATAGGCATGCTTCTCCATCCCTTTCTCTCGCCTTATAAACAACTGGATGCTGGATTGACCTTTAGTTCCAAGAAATTGCTACAGTATGCCGTTATCTTGCTTGGTTTTGGTCTCAATATCTCGCAAGTCTTCGCAGTCGGACAATCTTCACTCCCTGTCATCCTGTCCACCATTTCAATAGCCTTGATTGTTGCCTACCTCTTCCAGCGTTTCTTTGCACTGGACACAAAACTGGCTACCTTGATTGGAGTGGGTTCTTCTATCTGTGGGGGCTCTGCCATTGCAGCGACAGCGCCCGTTATCCATGCCAAGGAAAAGGAAGTAGCCCAAGCCATCTCCGTTATCTTTTTCTTCAATGTCTTGGCTGCGCTCATCTTTCCAACTCTAGGAACCTGGCTTCATCTATCCAATGAAGGCTTCGCCCTCTTTGCAGGAACTGCAGTCAATGATACTTCCTCTGTAACCGCCACAGCTAGCGCCTGGGATAGTCTCTACCAGACCAATACCCTCGAATCCGCAACTATTGTCAAACTCACACGTACTCTAGCTATCATCCCCATCACTCTCTTTCTCTCCTACTGGCAAAGCCGCCAGCAAAAAAACAGCCAAGATTTCCAACTAAAAAAGGTCTTCCCACTTTTTATCCTTTATTTCATCCTAGCCTCTCTCTTAACGACTCTTCTCACCTCTCACGGTGTGTCTAGTAGTTTCTTTACCCCTCTCAAACAACTCTCCAAATTCCTCATTATCATGGCCATGAGTGCTATCGGACTCAAAACCAATCTGCTAGCTATGGTCAAATCCAGCGGAAAATCCATTGTTCTCGGAGCCATCTGCTGGATTGCCATCATCCTCACTAGTCTTGGTATGCAGACCCTTATCGGCATTTTCTAACACAAAAGGTAGCCCACCAGCTACCTTTTTCTTATGCTTCATCAATCAGGCGAGTATGTTCTCTCTTGATGCAACGATTCATCACGATATCATCACATCCACCAGCACGCAAGATTTCTTCCGCTTCTAGACTTTCAAGTCCTAGCTGTGCCCAAAAAATCTTGGCATCAGCTTTGAGAAAATCACGCGCCACATCAGGCAGAAACTCGCTGCGACGGTAAACATTGACAATATCTACAGGAAAAGGAATCTCAGCTAGACTAGCATAAGCCTTTTCACCCAATATTTCACCACCTGCTACCTTGGGATTGACTGGTATGATTTTATAACCCCGAGCCTGCATTTCCTTGGTCACTCGATTGCTAGTTGTTTCTTCACGGTCTGACAAGCCCACCACAGCAAGGGTTTTACTCGTTGCGAGATACTGACGAATCACCCCATCACTTGGATTGATAAATTCTTGACTCATAGAAATCCTCCTTTTTCATCAGTATAGCACATTTTGAAAAGGCTTGCATAATTCTACTACAAAAAAGGAGGACTAGCCCCCTTTTTATTTAGCCTCGTACCAGGTTATCCCTTCATTTTCATCTGCGATGAGGGGAACACTGAGTTGAATGGCTTCTTCCATGGTTTGTTTGACTAATTTTTTCATCTCTGCTAATTCAGATTTAGGAACTTCAAGGACGATTTCATCGTGCACTTGTAACAGCATCTTAGTCTGATAACCACCTGCAACCAAGGCTTTATCCAGCTGAATCATGGCAATCTTGAGAATATCTGCTGCCGAGCCCTGGATAGGAGAGTTGATGGCGGTTCGCTCCGCAAAACCACGAATGTTAAAGTTACGGGAATTGATATCTGGCAACTCACGACGACGCTTGAAGAGGGTCTCTACATAGCCCTTATCACGCGCCTCACGCACCACTTCATCCATGTAGTTTTTAATACCTGGGAAGCGTTCAAAGTAGGTATCAATGTAGGTTTTGGCTTCCTTACGGCTAATGCCTAAATTATTAGACAAACCAAAGTCTGAAATCCCATAAACTACTCCAAAGTTAACAGCCTTGGCATTGCGACGGTCGTTTGCAGTCACATCCTCAGGACGCTCAATGCCAAAGACCCGCATGGCTGTCGAAGTATGGATATCTGCCCCCTCTTGGAAGGCCTTAATCAAATGCTCATCCTTAGAAATATGCGCCAAAACACGCAATTCAATCTGTGAATAGTCGGAGCTGAGCAACACACTATCCTCCCACTCAGGAACAAAAGCCTTCCGAATCAAGCGCCCTTGTTCCAAACGCACAGGGATATTTTGCAAGTTTGGATCCACACTAGACAGACGTCCAGTTTGGGTCAAATCCTGAACATAGCGCGTATGAATCTTGCCATCAGCCAAAATCCAGTCCTGCAAGCCAATCACATAAGTAGATTGAATCTTGGCAATCTGACGGTAATCCAGGATTTTCTTAACAATCGGAGCAATAGGAGCCAAGCGTTCCAAGACATCCACCGCTGTCGAATAGCCTGTCTTGGTTTTCTTAGTGTATTCTAGAGGAAGACCCAACTTTTCAAAAAGAAGCACGCCCAACTGCTTAGGCGAATTGATATTAAACTCCTCACCAGCCAGTTCGTAAATCTCCTGAGTGAGTTTTTCAATGACAAACTCATTTTCAGCCTGCATCTCAAGCAAGGTCTCTTTCTTGACCGTAATACCAGCAATTTCCATCTTAGCAAGGACAAAAGCCAGAGGTTGCTCCATATCATAAAGAAGCTCTAATTGCCCATTTTCGCTGAGTTTTTCAAGTAAAACAGGCTCAGTCTCAACCAAAACAGCAAGCTTACGAGCTAAATGCTCCAAGAATTTCTCACGTTCAGGAAGGGCCTTCTTGACTCCCTTACCATAGAAGGTCTCATCATCAACCAAATAAGTCTGACCATAAAGACTAGCGATGGTCGCAATTTCATTGTTCTCCACAGTCGAAAGGAGGTATTTAGCCAATCGGCTATCAAAAGCAGGCGCCTGCAAATCTACACCAAAACGATTCAAGAGAACTTTAGCCTTCTTAAAGTCATAAACTCTCAGAGGTGTTTTTTCTAAAAAGTCCTTGAGAATCGGGTCTTCCAAAAGTTCAAGCTTGTCTGTAGCATAGAGCTTTTCCCCACAAGACCAGGCAAATCCAACAAAATCATCCGTATGGTAATTCTCACCAAAAAGCTCAAAATGGAAGATAGACTCTTCACTCAGCATATTTTGACTGATTTGGTCAACGATAGTAAAGTTCAAACTCTCAGCCACATCAGATGACGACACATTTAAAGCCTGTTTGAGCTGTTTGAAGCCCATCTCATCGTAGAATTTCCCAAGATTTTCCACATCTGGACCACTATAGACCAAATCCTCCAAACCAATCTCAATCGGTGCCTTGGTATCAATGGTCGCTAGTGTTTTAGACAAAAAGGCCTGTTCCTTATCATTGATAAGATTTTCCTTCATCTTAGAAGCCTTCATCCCATCGATATTCTCATAAATCCCCTCGAGTGAGCCATGCTCCAGCAAGAGCTTGATACCCGTCTTTTCACCAATTTTGGTTACTCCAGGGATATTATCCGACTTATCACCCATGAGCGCCTTGAGATCGATAAACTGAGTCGGTGTGATGCCCATCTTTTCCATAAGATAATCTGGCGTAAAAGCCTCAAACTCAGTCACACCTTTTTTGGAAATCTCAACCACCGTATGCTCATCCGTCAGCTGAATCAAGTCCTTGTCCCCACTGACAATGGTAATATCAAAACCATCCTGCTCAGCTAGTTTATCCAGCGTCCCGATGATATCATCCGCCTCATACTGAGCCAACTCATAGTGACGAATCCCCATATGATCCAGCAACTCACGAATGAAGGGAAATTGCTCACGAAACTCATCAGGAGTCTTGGCCCGACCACCCTTATAGTCCGCATACATCTCTGTACGGAAGGTCGTCTTTCCCGCATCAAAAGCCACCAAAATATGACTCGGCTCAACCCGCTCCAACAAATGGCTCAACATCAACTGGAAACCATAAATCGCATTGGTATGCAAGCCAGCCGCATTCTTAAAACGATCCAACTGCTGATAGAGCGCAAAAAACGCCCGAAAAGCAACAGAAGACCCATCAATCAATAATAATTTTTTCTTATCCATACACCCATTATAAAGGAAAGCACCAAAAAATACCATTGGGAAGAGCCAGACCGAGTATTTTTCATCCTTTTTCCGAATAAATAGATAGAGCCAGAGAATATAGTAAACCTGGATTTAAAAATGTGCTATAATGAAGGGATAAGCAATATGACTGTACGTCATCCGGGCATCAGCCCAACCAATGATTTGGTTGCTAAGAAAATCTTTAGCAATCCAGAAATCACTTGTCAATTTATTCGCGATATGCTGGATTTACCAGCAAAAAATGTGACTATTTTGGAGGGAAGCAATATTCACGTCTTGCCTTCCCTGCCGTACTCAGCGCAGGATTTCTATACCAGTATAGATGTTTTGGCAGAGTTAGACAATGGCACACAGGTTATTATCGAAATCCAAGTGCATCATCAGAATTTTTTCATTAATCGTTTGTGGGCTTACTTATGCAGTCAGGTCAATCAAAATCTCGAAAAAATTCGTCAACGAGAAGGTGATACACATCAAAGTTACAAACACATCGCCCCCGTTTATGCCATTGCAATCGTGAATAGCAATTATTTCCAAGATGACTTGGCTTTCCATAGCTTTAGTATGCGCGAGGACACGACAGGTGAGGCTTTAACAATTACAAACAATGGACAAGAAAACCATCTAGTCAAGATGGCATTCTTGGAATTAAAAAAATACAGAGAAACCAGCAAAGACGAGGTTCGCAAACCATGGTTGGAGTTTTTCGGGAATAAACCCTTTACCCAACAACCCGAGCGAGCCATCAGCCAGGCAGACCAACTGCTAGACTATAAAAGCTGGTCCGAGGAGGACAGGAAAATGTTTAGTCAACTACGTATGAGAGAAGAACAAGCCTTATTAGCACAGGAATATGCTTTGGAACAAGCCGAAGAAAAAGGTTTAGAGCGTGGGAAAATATTTACCTTTCTTGATTTAGTACATCAACATGTTTTAACTTCCGAATTTGCGAGTGAGCAGTTGGGAATGACTGTTTCTGAATTTGAAGAACTATTGAAAGACCATCACAAATAAGGACTAAAAAATACAGAGAAACCAGCAAGGACGGGGCACAAGCCTTGGTTAGAGTTTTTCGGGAACAAACCCTTTACCCAACAACCTGAGCGAGCCATTAGCCAGGCAGACCAACTGCTAGACTATAAAAGTTGGTCCGAGGAGGACAGGAAAATGTTTAGTGAACAATGCAGACGCGAAGAACAAGACTTGTTAGCTCATGACTATGCCTTGGAAACAGCTAGGGCGGAGGGATTGGAACAAGGTTTAGAGCGTGGGAAAGTTGAAGGAAGGGAAGAAGGGAAACTTTTTGCCTTTCTGGATATGGTCCGTCAAGGTCTTCTGACTTCCAATGTTGCCAGCCAGCAATTAGGTATGACTTTCGCTGAATTTGAGGCACTATTGTAAGTTTATAGAATAACATAAAAGTGAACAAAACGATGTTTCAGTTTTGTTCACTTTTTTCTTCTTTTCAACAGAACTCTCACTATAGTCCATATCACAAAAAGAGAAGGGCATAATCCTTCTCTTTTATATCTTCAACTAATTAGTTTTGGCGTTTCACAAATGGAAGGGCACCTAGGAGCAATCCAAGGAATCCTAATGATGCAACTGCAACATTATCTTTACCACCAGTGTTAGGAAGTTCTTTCTTATCTTCTGCTTTCGCAGCTGGAGCTTGATATGTATTATCTTTGCTAGTACCTGCTACAGTTGGTGCAACCGCAGGAGTTGATGGTGTCTCAGCTGTTGGTGTAGCTGAAGCATCTGCTCCAGGAGCTGATGGTGTTTTTGGTACAAGTGCAGGTTCATTTACAGCTGTAGTATCAGAATTTTTACGCGGTGGATTTCCAGGTGTTCCAACTTTAGCTGGGATTGGGAAATCAGGAGCTGGTTTTTCAGGTCTTGATGGAACTGTGTTTTCTTTATTCGATTCAGGTAATTTACCTTCATTTAATTTTGATAAATCAAATTCAGGTTTATCATTCACAAGATTTAACCAAGCAGCTTTAAGTTCTTCTAATTCTGCTTTAGCTTTATCTAATTCACCTTTCAAACCTTCTACAAAATAGTCTTCAGCGCCATTCGCTTCAGCATCTTTCACGTCAGATTCGAGTTTTTCAACTTCTTTTTCAAGACGTTTGATTTCAGATTTAATATCTGAAACTTCTGTTTTTGGTTGCTCAGCTGGTGCTTCACCTTCTGGTTTAGATGGCTCAGTTGGAGGTGTTGTATCATTCACTCCACCGTTGAATTCTGGATTATTAGGTTGAGTAGTAGCGTTATCATCATTTACACCACCATTGAACTCTGGTGTTGTTGGTGTTGTAGGCGCTTCTTCATCGTTCACTCCACCTGTGAATTCAGGTTTTTCTTCAGCTGTAGGAGCGTCAGCAGGGTTTACCCCACCATTGAATTCAGGAGCATTTGGAACAGTTGGAACCTCATCAGGTTGTTTAGCGTCGCCAGTAGGTGCTTCATCATCATTTACTCCACCTGCGAAATCTTTAGGTTGTTCTTCATCTTTAGGAACTTCTTTTAAGTTTTCGATATAACCTAGAGTTGCATTATAATCATCAGTTAGCTTGTCAATTTCATCTTTGTAAGCTTTTACTACTTCGTTAACTTCGTTAAATTTAGCTTGAGCTTCATCAGCAGCAGTTTTAGCAGAATCAACAGCAGCTTCTAATTTAGTAACAGCATCTTGTAATTTATCCTTAACATCTTGATCAGCATTATTTTTATTAGCTGTTTCAAGAGCTGTTTTAGCTTTTTCTAAAGTTTCTTTTTGTTGTTCTAATGCTTTATTTTTTTCTTCAACTACTTTAGCTTTTTCAGTAGCATCAGCTTTGTCTTTATCAGCTACTTTAGTTAATTTTTCAATTTTTTCAGCTAAATCATCAGCTATGTCTTGAAGTTTTTTAACAATTGGTTTAGAAGCGTCTTTGTTATAAGCAGTATCTAATTTTTCTTTGTCAGCAGCTGGAAGCTCAGATAGAGCTTTACCTTCTTGTTTTGTAGCACCAATTTCGTCTGCTTGAGGATCTTGATCTTTAGTAGCTTCAGCAGTCGTATTTTGATCTTCTAATTCTTTAGCAGCTTGTGTAGCAGTGATAACACCATCTTCTATAGCTTTTAGTAAAGCGTCTTTACCAATTGCAGCTTTAGCTTCTTCGATAGCTTTAGCTTTGTCAGTGATTTTAGCATTTTTGTTAATTTCAGCTTCCGCATCTTTTTCAAGTTGCTCTAAAGCAGCTTTAAGAGCTTCTAAGTTATCTTTTTCTTCTTTTTTAAGTTCTTCAACTTTAGCTTTAGCTTTTTCAGCCTCTTCTTTAGCTTTAGCTAATTCAGCTTCTGCGTCAGCTTTAGCTTTATCGGCTTCATCTTTTTTAGTTTGAGCAGCTGTTACGTCAGCAGCTTCTTTTTCAGCTTTAGCAGTAGTTTCCTCAACTTTTTTAGCTTCTTCAGCAACTTTTTTCTCTAATTCAGCAACTTTAGCATCCGCTTCTGCTTTAGCTTCAGCAGCTTTTTCTGCGTCTGTTTTTTCAGCTGGTTTAGCTGGTTCTTCTTCTACTGGTTTAGCTGGCTCGTTAGCTTCTTTTTCTTTAGCAGCTTTCACTTCTTCTAGAGTTTTGTTGTACTCATCAGTAAGTTTGTTTAGTTCATCAGCAACAACTTTAGTATCTGAAGCAGCTTGATCAAAATCATTTTGTGCAGCATCGCGAGCTACTTCTGCTTTTTTAGCAACATCTTCTAAAATTTTAACAATTTCTTCAGATGA